>JACRBX010000334.1 GCA_016219225.1 Deltaproteobacteria bacterium | reverse complement strand
GATGAAGGCCCTCCAGGATTACCCCTGGCCCGGAAATATCCGGGAATTGGAAAGTATTATTGAACGGGCCGTGATCTTGTGCCCGGGGCCGGTTTTGCAATTGGCGGATAAACTGGAGATTCCATCCCTCCCCTTTCAGGCCGGCATGAATACCCTGGAAGAGGTGGAGCGAAACCAAATCCTTAAGACCCTATCGGAAACCCATTGGCGCATCGAGGGAAAAGACGGGGCTGCGGTCATCCTGGGCCTCCACCCGAGTACCTTGAGGGCCAGGATGCATAAACTCGGGATAGTCCGCCCGGAGATCAAAGAGTCGGATTTATAGATTGTTGAAAAAGTGGTTTTTACATGACTGATAAATACAGTAATCAGATTATCGGACCCAGGAGAACGGTATCCCCATGGAGTTATGTCAAGGTGATGATGTTGAGCGAATTCGCCCCTCCAATCCGACCCGGAGCGACCATTTCCGTGAGAATCACCCGTTCCCCCTTTTTGGCCAAATGGTGCTCCTTAATAAATTCAAGGAGGTAATCGTAATGAAAAGGGTCCCTTTTCTCCAGCAGGAAAGGAAAAACACCATAAGATAAGGTTAAAAAGTCGCGGGTCTGAACGTCCGCGCAAAAGGCCAGGATCCAACAGTCCGGCTTAAACCGGGAGATACGGCGGGAAGTAATACCGGTGTGCGTGGGGGTTAAAATCAGGTTTATTTTCATGACGGCCATGGTCTCCATGACATTCATGGATATGGCATTCCCAACGGCCACCTTTCCCTGCCCGATATCCTTTTTGAGGTATTCGTAGGTGTGGGACGAAGGGTTGATATTTTTTCTCTGGCCTTCAATCGAAGAGGCGATCCTGGCCATCATTTTAACGGTTTCCACGGGATGCCTGCCGATGGCCGTTTCCTCGGAGAGCATAACGGCGTCGCTGCCGTCCAGAATGGCATTGGCCACATCGGTGACCTCTGCTCGGGTCGGCCGTATATTTTCAGTCATGGACTCAAGCATTTGGGTGGCGGTGATGACCGGCCGTCCCGCCAGATTGGCTTTATAGATAAGTTTTTTTTGAATCGCCGGCACGTCTTCAATGGGCACTTCAACCCCCAGATCCCCCCGGGCGATCATAATGCCATCGGCTACATGGAGTATCTGGTCGATGTTCTTGACGGCCTCGGCCCGCTCAATCTTGGCTATCACTGAGATCCTTTTTCCCTTTTTACGGGCAAATTCTTTGAGTTTGACGATATCTTCGCCCTTGGTTACAAAAGAGATACTGAAAAGATCTACTCCTTCCTTCAAACCAAATTCAACCCAGGCCAGATCCTCACCGGTAACCGGTTCGGTCATTATCTTGGCTCCCGGTAAATTTAATCCCTTATGGGACAGCAACACCCCTCCCATGATGACCTTGCACCGTACTTCGTTACCTGTTATATCCAAAACCCGCAACTGAATGAACCCGTCATTGAGAAAGATGATACTGCCTTTGGAAACACTTTTTGTAAACTGATCAAATTCTACGGGTATTCTGGCCGGGTTGGCGGAACTCTCATCGGTGACTAAAATAACCCGTTCTCCTTTCTTGAGGATCAAGGGTTCTTTGGCTAATCGTCCGATACGAATTTTAGGACCGGGGAGGTCTGCCAAGATAGGACAGGGGGTATTCATTTTCCCGAAAAGGGAACGGATCGTGCGAATATCCTTACGGTGCTCCTCAAGGGTACCGTGGGCAAAATTAAGGCGGGCGACATTCATCCCGTGTTTGATCATTTGTTTTAAAACCGCTTTTGAACGGCTGGCCGGTCCGATGGTACAGACGATTTTGGTCTTATGGAGAAGCAGCTTTTTGGAAAAGGACATTTTGGGGATCCAGGTCTTTCATAAAATTTTTAAAAAAGTATACGAAGTTATCTTAGGTCTGTCAAGCTATGGTCGCTCCGGCCAGTCGCCTTAACCTGTAAATCAGATGCTAATAAACCAAAGTCCGCTTTTAACGTTCGGGTATTTTTTCTAAAGTTTCCCTACCAACCGGTCATCTCGCTCGGTAAATGATCCGGGACTCTTCCTGAGGGATAGATGTCACTCGTCAGGTTCGTCCGGCTCCCCCCCCCATATATGGTGGCTCCACCAAATATGGAGGGCCGGCCCACCGTTTCAACTTCTCTGCCGGTTCTCTTCCATTAATAAAACCCTATGATATCAGACCTGATTCCAAGATTTTTCATTTTTCGAATTTTTGGCAACCCCTTTGCATTAATCATTTTCTATGATCCTGGTCGTCATACGCATGAAGGTCCTTCCTGAGAAGCACCTGGAGCTGTCACAAACGATAGCTTTATTGATCGGATCCATACGGACCGAAAAGGGCTGCCTGCGCTGTGACTGTTGCCAGAATGTGGATAACGAAAATGAACTCTGTCTTCTTGAGGAATGGGATACCCAG
>JACRBX010000333.1 GCA_016219225.1 Deltaproteobacteria bacterium | reverse complement strand
TAAAAAACATAATGGGTTTCAATGCCCGGCTGAACGATTAAATCAATTTCGATATCATGATAACTGGTTGCAAAATCTTTTGATTTCAGCATCTTTAGGAGGGTATAGAACCCCTCCCCAAATTCCGATATAATCAGTATAACATCAATCTGGCTTCCAACCCCTTTTTCAGAAAGAAATTTCAAATTGGACCTTATTTTATTTTTGGTCCTCTGGAGAACTTCAGGACTAAGGTCATAAAGGAAGACCTCATTGCCCCCGCTGACAAAAATCTGGGCAATTCCATGGCCCATCAATCCGGCACCGATAACAGCTACATGTTCCGATCGCGACATCTGACACTCCTACCCGGTTGGGCAATCCATCTTTTAACTCGACCTTTTTCATCGTCCCTCCTCCCGAGAGGATATTGGTTGTCTCTCATCACCGGTGAAGTTATCGAAGAGAAGATCTTGGGAGGCTATCATTTCAAGAACTGTGCCGGAAGCAGGCAGGGAGCGATCTGATAGATAAGTAGTTTATTTTAATTAATTTTTATTGATTGAACCGTAAAGGGGCAGGGCCGGGTGCACTCAATATACTGCGCGTCCCCGTAAAATATTGAGCTTTGACTTAGCGCCTTTAGGGCGGACCCTAAAAACATCTCACGCAAAGACGCAAAAAATCAATAAAACAAAGTAATGTCATAGTTTTTAATCTTTTCGCGACGTTGCGCGTGAGACCGCCTTTTCGAATTGTTTCTTCTTAAATTTTTTCACCCGCCTTCTGTGCAAAAAACTTATTGCCATACTACACCTTTCGTAGTATATATACTGGAAATGATACTTTCATGGGCGAATAGCCGTACCCAACGCTTTTACGAACAAGGTAAAGCATCCAAATTCCCCGGGATGGATATTGGGGCTGCTGAAGACTTGCTGGCCATTCTTGATGCTGCGGAATCTCTCAAGGATATAAGTCCCTTAAAAAGCGTTGGCCTCCATAAGTTGTCGGGGAGCAGGGCGGGGCAATGGGCGATGACGGTAAACGGGCCATGGCGTATCTGTTTCCGTTTTAAAGACGGCGATGCATTCGATGTTCAAATTACAGACTACCACAGGGGATAAAAATGAAACCAATTCATCCGGGACGTATTCTTAAAAGAGAAATAACGGCCCGAAACCTTTCAGCCAATAAATTGGCTTTGATATTACGTGTCCCATCAGGACGTATTACCCAAATTCTCAACGAAAGACGTGGAATTAGTTCAGAAACAGCGCTTCGGTTATCCCGGTATTTTGGAAACAGCGCTCAGTTTTGGATGAACCTTCAAACCAGATACGAACTAACAGTTACCGAACATGAAATGGGTTCAAGAATTAACCTCGAGGTGCAACAACCTGCTTAAAATTGCTACCGTCCATGTAGGCATCTGTGCGTCCGTATCGAAAAAGTCCGTGTCTATTATCAATCTATGAATGGGCGGGTCTCTGGATACCCGATTTTTTCATCCGAAATCTCAGGGAACTCGGATGAAGACCTAACTGCCGGGCTGCGCCCTTGGGTCCCTGAATCACCCAGGAGGTCTTTTCCAGGACTTCGATCAGATAGGCCCGCTCCCTCTCTTGAAGGGTCATCCCTTGATCCGGAATCTTTCCTGAGGGTGTCGGTATTTCAATTTGGAGGTTTCCTTCCGGACTGGTGATAACCGATCTTTCGATCAAATTCTCCAGTTCCCGGATGTTTCCCGGCCATGAATAACTCTTTAAGGCCTTGATCGTTTTTTGAGAAATTAACTTAAATTTCTTGCCGCTCCATTTGCTGTATTTATCCACAAACCATTCCACGAAGAGGGGAATATCATCCAGCCGCTCCCGCAAAGGCGGCACGAAAATAGGGAAAACGCTTAGGCGATACCAGAGGTCCCGGCGAAATCTCCCTTCTTCCACGTCCTTTTCCAGATCCCGGTTGGTAGCGGCGATGATCCGCACATCGGTCTTGATTGTCTCGGTCCCGCCCACCCGTTCAAACTCCCCGTCTTGCAGGACCCGGAGCAGCTTGGGCTGCAGATCCAGGGGGAGCTCTCCTATTTCATCCAGGAAAAGAGTCGTCCCGTGGGCCAACTCGAAACGGCCTGCCCGCCTGGCAGACGCTCCGGTAAAGGCCCCTTTCTCGTGACCGAACAATTCGCTCTCAATCAGACTGGGGGTTAAAGCCGCGCAATTGACTATGACCAGCGGACGGCTGCTATGCTTGCTGGCGTCATGAAGGGATCGGGCGATCAACCCCTTGCCGGTTCCCGTCTCCCCTAACAGAAGGACCGGAGCGTTGGTCGGGGCCACCTGTTTCACTTTGACCAGAATACGCTGCAAGGCCTGGCTCTGACCCACGATGTCTCCGTAATTGTGTTCCGCTTTGGTTTCTTCACTCAGATAAAGATAATCCGCCTCGATCTGCTCCTTGAGTTTCTTTATCTCAGCCAGAAGCCGTTGCACTTCGGAAAGGGCGTTACGTAACGATTCCTCGGAACGCTTTCGCAAGAGGGCATTGGCAAAAATCTCTCCGAAAAGACGGATCTTCGAAATGTTTTCCTTCGGAATGATATCCTTCTGCCGGATAGAGTGCCTCTCGTGCCTGGCGAGTATGATAGCGCCCAACTTTGTCCCTGCAGCAATAATCGGGACCGATATAAAAGAAATAACACCGCTGGTAGAAACATAATTCTCCATTTTTTCAGCTTTCTCTGATTTCTTGCCGGAAGACGGATAGGTGACATATTCACCCTTATCCCATTGTTCAAACATGTATTCCATTTTCTCGGCAAAATCGGGCCGGCTTCTGAAGCTCCTTAACTGATCGGCGAATTCCTCACGGCGGGCCCACAGAAAGACCTTCTCCGCTGAATCGAATAGGGTCAGCCAATCCTGTGCTTCCTGATCGAATAGATGAAAGTTGCAGGAATCACCGCCAAGGAGACCGGCAAGCCGTCCAAAATCATTTCTAACAATGCCCTCAATCTCTTCAATCGGCATGTTTATGTATTTTGCCGACACTTCGGATAAAAGACGTTCGAAATAAATCGGCTCTTCGGCGTTTCCTTCTTTAAAAGGGGAATTCTTGTTCATGAAATGTTCCTTCTCCCGGGATCTTCCGTCATAAGAAAACTACAAACATGGGTCTGGAAAAAGCAAACTCACGCTCGGCGTTGGACTAAAGGGCTTGCGGGACGAAATCTCGCCTGGCCGAAAGATCGAATAGTAATTTCTTCAATTGTTTCATACCGTTTCCAACCCTTAGAATAGCCGCAATATATTACGGCCTCTTTTATATCAAAACCTGAGCGTCTGATCCACAAAAAAATGGTGGCCTCCGTAGTATTCGGGGGGCAGGATCAGCGAAGGAGTCCTATTAAATCAGAAAAAAATTAAAGGCGTCCTGCCTTCTCTCCAGCGGCCAATAGTTCCGTTTCAGACAATTGACCTTCCCAAACCAAAAGCCAGGCATGGAAGAACGGATTGACGAATCGATATTCCCCGCTAGAGTAAAACACCAAGCGGGGGGGGGAGAAGCCGATTAAGTCCTGCCTTTGCGGAAGACGGCATGATCCCCCCTGCCTCGCGCAAAAATTCAGCCCAAGTAGGCGCCTTCCCGCCAATTCGAGCAATTGTTCTCAGAACCCTGAAACTTATCCGGGGAATGGGTCCAACCTCGACCGGGACGGCGCTCTTAAAAAATGCGCTGTCCGGATCAATGGATATCGTATCCCTGTCGTGGCGGACACTGCCGCTAAAAATGTTGGAGATATCCGCTTGAAACTGAATTTTGCTGCGAAGGGCGGCCAGGATCTTTCTGGAGGTTACATTGAAAGACTCTTAATGAAGAGTAGCGGACCCTAAGGAGTTCATCAGCAAAGCCCACCTATCGAAAGGGAAAGATCCCTACACCCTTTCTTATTTCAGGACCAGTGCAGTCAGGGGATCGAATTACATCTCGGACACGACGAATCGTGGAAAGAGCATTGGCAGCTTCCGCTATCGTTACATCAGGGTAATCACCCGGATAACGATATTCAACTCCGTAAAGTTCCCCCCCTTCATACAGGTGTTGAGCGACCGCGAGATCACTTTCCGCCTTACTGATCCACTCTCGGGTAAATTCCGCTTTCACCTCTTCGGGACATTTCATAGATTACCTTCCCATATTTGTTTGCCGGATAGGCTAATCCGCCAATTATATCCTTGGTTTCATCAAACCTTTCAGAAGTCATAGCAAAAATATCTACGGGAATCCCTATATCTCCCAGGGCAGAACGTAATCGAATGTTTTCTTTCCGCTGGTTTATGAAATCAGGCTCTACAATCAATAAATCAATGTCGCTGTCGATGATCATAGTGCCCATCGCCGCAGATCCAAACAGAATGATTCGTTCCGGTTTAGTAACCGACAATATACGCTGAACGATATCTTTCAAAATCTTCTCATCGATCTTCATCTCAAACTTCCAATCCTGGCAAAAATTCCTCAGATTTTTTCATGGACCTGCCTTTTGTCCAGGGGGGTAACCAGAATTAATATTAATATAACTATTTAATTTTAACCCTATCCGCCAATTAAAGTCAATCTCAAAAAGAAATACGAGTACGGCGTTTTTCAAGTTTGGCCTCTCGTGAGGTTTATCTTTCGGCCGTTCCTGGGAAAGTTCCATACCGGACAGTTGACTCAAGGACTTGGAATTCGCGATTAAGAAAGCAGGTCTTGACCATAATGAATGGGTACAGATTGTGGGAAGGCTAAGGAAGTTTTTATATATTTTCCTTGTTATGAAGAAAGAACCGAATGTGATTTTATCATAAAAGAAGGCCATAAAGGTTTCTGAAGCCATAACGATAAAAATAACCACCATTCCCTTTTCTCTCTGGTTATTAACCGACGCACTTTGAAAATAAGCCGGTAATAGACCCGCCAAAAGCTACCTGACGTTTCTTTCCAGTCTGCCGATGCCGCTTTTTTGCCCGAAAAATGGGTAACATTAAACTTCAGATCAATTAGTTCGCCGACCAACCCCCCTCCAAATCTCTTAAAATTTTCCAAAAGGCTTTGACTATTCCGGCTGTCCAACTCAGTAACGAAGGAGAACTTTCCGCATTTTTTTCAATGGCCCCCAGTCCATCCTCACCGCCCCCGCCTTTCAACGGATGTCAAGATTGTCCTGAAGCAGAACGAAAAGCCTGCCCCTCACTCAAACAAAATTCATTACCTCAAATGGTCAATTTAAAAGAATCAACCCCCCGGGATTCTTCTGCCGGTCTCCCGGCTCATCCGGGCGTGAGGCGGTTTAGCTTTTTCAGTTATCGTGATACCAATGAAATCCGTCCCGGCCCGAGGTCCAGGTCTTATGGGATCGGAATGGGTGGCCGAAATAGTTCGGAATACCCACGTATGATCTTCGAAATAAAATACAAAGCAACTTCTGCATGACCCCTTTTACCTTTTACTTAAGTTTATAAGTTAACAGCGTCCCCTTAGTATACTCAAGCTTCTCTCCGGCAGGAAGGCGGCGATGGCCTTTCCATGGCTGCCGTAGGTCAAAGGGAACCGTAGTTATCTTGTCAAGAAAAAATGAGGGCCGATTCTCATTGACATTTTAATAGATTCTGGCTATATTCTTCCCAGAATGAAATACCAGGTCATCATAGCGAGAAGCGCACAGGAGGCTTTTAATAAATTGAATGCCCAATGGCGTTCTTCCTTGAAGAAGGCCATGCGAACCCATCTTGAAAATGCCCCTAAACAAGAAAGTAAGAGTCGGATTAAGCGGCTTAAGGGGTTACGGCAACCGCAGTACCGACTGCGGGTAAATGAGATACGTGTGTTTTACGACGTCAACGACGGAAAGGGACGTGTCGAAGTGTTGGGTTTTGTAATGAAACCCGAAACGGCAAAATGGCTGCAATTACATGGAGCACCGGAATGAAAAGGCATACGATGAGCGAAGCAAAAAATGATAGCTGTAGTATTATCCGTGAAGCAGAAAAAGAAGAAATCCTTATTACGCGTCATGGCAAACCAGCCGCCGTTGTAATTGGATTTCGCGACGAGGACGATTGGTTCGACTATAAAATCGAACATGATGAAAAATTTCTCCGAAAAATCGCTAAGGCCAGGGAAGAAATCCGGAAAGGGGAATACGTGACCCTGGACGAGTTAGCCGATTGAAAACCAACTCCCCGATGAACTTTTTTGAATGTAATGAACACCCTTTACAGAAACCGTTCAACCGGAACCGTTAACTGGGCACGATTTACCCTGGTCCAGGCAGCCTTGTCAGAGTGTTGACCTGATTTTTCCCTCTCAAAAAATCAGGTCAAAAAATGACTACCGCAGCGATCTTTGTGGGCTCGAGCGCTCCGCTTGAGGCGGAGAGCGGGCGAAAAAAGAATTTTTGGATCATCTCCAAAAAAGTCGGCGATGACAAAGGATTCAGGGGCAAGGCCTCCGACTTGGGGAGCCTGCGAAGTGGCCGGAATAGCTCTCAATGCGCATTCAGGCTTTGAATTTGAAGCCTTCAGCTTTTTGGCTTTATCCCAACGCCGAACTCCCTCTGGGGCGTAGGCTCCTTTGGGCCGGAGGCCGAACACTGAACACCAAACGTTCTTCCAGGTGGGGGGGGCTCCTTAAAAGCGTGTTTTGGGGGCCTAAAAAACCGGTTTAAGCCTATTTTTGGCCCCATCTTTTCGAGAATATAATTTTAATTCAACCTCTTCGGACGGTCCAACCCAATGCTGTTATTAGATTGGCTGGTTGAGGATGATTAAATGGACTGAGTTCCAAATTAGTTGACTTGCCAACCTCAAAATTTAGAACCATTACATGCACCTATCTTGTAATGCATTTCAACTTATGCTTTTCCATATTCCAATATATACATTTTTTGGGCCATGTTGGGCAAATCTCTGAATGCTTTCCAGAAACCTTTGAAACGATAATAGGTTTCTTTTGATACTTTTTAATGTTTTCTATCGCCTCTTCTTTAGATACAAATTTCGCTTTGCCAGCCTCGACCATTCCGGCAGCCAATTCATCGAGAAAAACGGATTCTGTAAGTGGGGTATCCATATGTAATGATCTGCAAATACGCTCCCCTATTGCACACTGCTGCGATTCTTGGATCAATTTCACAGCTTCTTCAGCAGTTAATTTTAAAGGTTCAGATCTTTTGACATTATTTAGCAAAGCGTTACCAACTTCACTTTCATTTAATGAGCCACCAACGGAGTTAAATATCGAAAAGGCCTGCTCAATATGCTTACAAACTTTACCAGAGGTGTAATCTTGAATCGTTGCCATAAAACCTCCATTCGAATTTCAACAACTTCTTCATCGGGTGAGTCTCAAAGTTTTTGGACCCTCCCCCACCCCCCAATACCGGAGTGGGGGAGGCCAAACATTATTTCATTATTTATTCGGGCGCTAAGGGGCGCCGTGTACCCAATAACCACTTCTTTGGGCGGTTCGGCAGATTTTACGTCTGCGGCGGCAATCGCCGCCAACAAGCCCAATACCAATAACGGGATCATTCCTTTCATCTACTTCGTTTTCTTTTTCTTCCTCCCTCCTGTTTTTTATTGGTCAACTAAATATTAGTTTTGCCATGCCGGGCGCCGGACACCCAACTCTCTTGGAGATGATCCTCATTTATTACCTGTAAAATCTACCAAGAAATCTACCGCCAAATTCGCCATAGTGCGAACCCCGAAAATCAGGGCCTTCTCATCCACAAAGAAATAAGGGGTATGGGGGGGAAACGGCTTCTTTCCTGGCGGGAGAACGCCAAGGAAATAATATATTCCCGGGACTTTTTCCTGATAGAAAGCGAAATCATCCCCTGCAGTGAGTTGGGGGTGTGGCCCCACCTTTCCGGGTCCGGCAATCCTTTGAAGGGTGGGGATCATGCGGGTGGTCAGTTTCGGATCATTATAGACGATGGGTCCGTCTAAAAAAACGGAGACATCGGCAGTCGCCCCGGCCGACTCGGCAATAGAGCTGGCCGTCTTTTTTACTTGTTCATGCAACTTCAGCCGGATTTTGGATTCAAAGACCCGGATCGTTCCCTCCATCTCCACTTCGGCTGGGATAATGTTATGCCGGGTGCCTCCCTTGATCATTCCAACGGTCACTACTGCGGGGGTGGCGGTGAGATCGGTCTGTCTGCTTACGATGGTTTGCAGTCCCATGACTATCTGGGAAGCAATCACGATGGGATCCATTCCCAGCCAGGGCATGGCTCCGTGAGACCCCTTCCCTTTCACGACGATCTTAAACCTATCCGCGCTGGCCATCGCCCCTCCTTCCCGGATTCCGATTACCCCGGTCGGAACTGTGGCCACATGGAGGCCAAAAATAGCATCGGGCTTGGGTGATTCAAGCACTCCTTCTTTGATCATAAGAGCGGCTCCCCCTTCTTCTCCCGGAGGGGCCCCTTCTTCTGACGGCTGGAAGATAAATTTTATCGTTCCGGGCAAGCGGTCTCGCATCTTCGTCAGGATTTCAGCCACTCCCATGAGTATGGCGGTGTGGCTATCGTGACCACAGGCATGCATCACCCCTTTATTCTTAGAGGCAAAAGGCACTTCCACCAACTCCGTTATCGGGAGTGCGTCCATATCCGCCCGGAGAGCGATCACCGGGGTATCCTTCTGCCCTCGCAGAATCCCCACAACCCCCGTGTGGGCGACCTTAGTTTTCACCTCCAGTCCGAGCTTTCGCAGATGCCCCTCTACAATTTTCGAAGTTCTGAACTCCCGATTGGAGAGCTCCGGATTCTGGTGTATATCCCGCCGCCACTCAATCACGCTGCCTTCCACCTCCTTGGCCAATCGGTCGATATCCGGACCCAGCGGACTGCTGACCGGAGACTGCGCCCAACCGATACTGGAGAAAAGCACAAGGATGGGCATAAAGAACAGAAATGTGCGGTAATAATTGGAATAACTTTTAAAATCGATCCGGTTCATTTTCGCCTCCTGGTATGCTTGATCATTCCCCCCAATTATTCTTGCCTCTGCATCGATCCAACGTCTGATCCATCCAGGGCAAAACTTTAGCCGCCGGGATCTTAAATGATGGGCCAACAAAGGATGCTCCTTGAAACCAAAAGTAAGGCGGGATATTCATAGCCATCTTCTGCTGATCCGGAGGCACAAATTCGCCTACCCCCAGGTCCTGGATGGCCTTGTGATCGCAGGGACGCATTTTTAGGATTTTCCCGTTTACATACTGAAAGGAATCCCCCTCCCAGGTCTTGATAATCTTTTCCGGATCCAGACTTCCGGCCCGCTCGATGACACTCAGAAGCCAGTAGGTCTGCATAATGTAGGAGCCTACTGTCCCGGTTCCGTGTTCATAGTTTCTGGTATTGAAAGGGTCTTTCCACTTGGTCTTCCAGAGGTTGTTCCAGGTTTTATAATACTTGGTCTGATCCGGCGTTTTAAAGTCCGGATTCTCGACAAACATCTGGCTGAGTTGAACCAATCCTTTAGACCCTTCCACCCCGACCTCATGAAGGAAGTTGGGTTCATCCAGGAAGATGTGGGCGAAAGGAAGGGTGATCCCCAGTTGCCTGGCCTGTTTCAGGAGATTAGCCGCGTCCGGGATCCAGTCTCCGGTGAACACCACCTCGGCCCCGGAGGCCTTGATCTTGGTCAGGTATGGGGCGAAGTCGGTCAGAAACAGCTTATGGTAATCCTCGCCGACAATCTGGGCCTCCGGATAGTATTCTTTCAAGCCATGCTTAAATCCTGAGGCCAGGGCATGACCGAACATGTAGTCCTGGCAGAGGATGTAAAACTTTTTTTCTTTTTTCCGGATTTGTCCGTAGTAATAAGCAAGACCCCGGCCGACCTGTTCGGTGGAAAAAGAGGTCATAAAAGAATATCGTGTGAAATTGGTGGCATCATAGAGGTCATCCGTAGGGGAAGCCGCATCGATAGTGATGACCTTGTATTTGTTGGCCACATCGTTGATGATCTTCATCAGATTGCTGCCATCGGTACCCCACATGACGTTGACCTTTTCCTGGAGGACCATCCGTTCACAGATCTTCTTGGTCTGGTCCGGCCTGGACATATGATCGGCCTTGATGACCTGGACCAGCTTTTTTTTGCCGTCCACCAGGATGCCGCCCCTTTTGTTGATGTCATGGGCCGCCCAGAGAACAGAGATATAAAAAATATTACCTACCTTGGCCGCCGGACCGGAAAAAGAGGCCACTACCGCGATCTTGATAGTGTCCCCGGAGGTGACCGCCGGGTTGTTGGGATCGAAGTCGGACATGTCGCCCATTTTTTTGACATCAAAGGCGGCATTGGCCGACAGGACCTGCGCTGGGCTTAAGATCGTCAAATGGAGTAAGGAAAAAATAAAGGGAAGAACTAAAAGCAATCTACCGAACTTACCAATCGCATTCATTTTGTACCTCCTTTAATTTTTTAGAAAACTAAAATTAGCAGAGTGGACCACGATTATTTAACATGGAGCTCACCCCAGGATCGCCCTTTTGATCAGGGTCTTGGCGATGGGGATCTTGTAAGCATTCATGCTGAGAGGTCGGGCGCCTGCCAGGGCTTGGTCCGAAGCCTCGGCGGCTGTTTCCTCATTAATGGGTCTTCCCGTAAGAACCTCCTCGGCTTTCCTGGCCCGCACCGGTCCGGGGGCCAGGGCCCCGAGGGCAATACTGGCGTCCAGGCACAGGCCTTTCTCGACGGTCACGACCACGGCCACGCTCACGATGGCAAAATCTATCGGTTTCCTTAAGGTGAATTTCAGAAACCTTTGTGCGGCCCCCTCAGAACCTCCGGGGACCTCGATGGCATAGATTATTTCATCCTTTTCCAACCTCTTGGAAAGGGACCCATAAAAATCCGTCATTACTACGGTCCTTTGGCCGTCGGGTCCGGAAATGACCAGGCGGGCGTCGAGGGCGGCCAGGGCCACGGCCATATCCGAAGGGCCTACGGCAAAACATTTCCTGGCCTCCATAACGGCCTGATAGCGATTGTCCCCCTTTACGGCCAAACAGGACCCGCTTCCTTTCCGGGCACATTGCACGGGGCCGCCGATATGTCGCGGATAGCGGTAATACCAGCAGCGCACATCCTGGCACAGGTTTCCGCCAATGGTGGCCGCATTGCGAATCTGGGGCGTCGCTACGGACTGGGCCGCCTCGGCCAGGAGCGGGTACCGGTCCCTAACTAGAGGGGAATTAATGATCTGGGAAAGTTTGGCATTCGCGCCTATGGTCAATCCATATCCCCTTGCCTCCAGGGAATCGAGACCGGGAATGGTCTTGATGTTGATGACCGCCTCCGGGTAGACGGACAGGTTCTCAGCCTTAAGGGTGGCCAGGAGGTCGGTGCCCCCGGCATGAAGGACCGCCCTCCCCTTATACTGCCGGAGGTATCCGCAGGCCTCGGCCACGGTTCGGGCATTAACATGGATAAACGACCTCATAGGGCCCCTCCCCGGCCGGCCGCTTCAGGCCTTTGGCTCAAGGCCTGAAGCACTTTCTCGGGCGTCACCGGATAATCGTGCAGCCAGAGGCCCAGGGCATTGGATACGGCCATGAGAACCGCCGACGGACCGGGGGAAGTGGCCACCTCGCCTACCCCCACGGCATGGAACCGGTGGGAGGGAAAAGGGGTTTCCAGGACCACATTGTCGATAGGCGGGAGTTCCTTAAAGGTCCGCCACTTGTAGTCGATCAGGTTGGCATTGAGTATGTGGCCGGTTGAGCGATCCATAATCGTTTCTTCAAAGACGGCACTGTCGATGCCCCCTGAGCCGAGGCAGCCATTAAGCTGACCCTGGAGGCCGGGAGGGTCGATTATCTGACCGGCATCGGTCGCATTGACGATATGGACCAGGTCCACTTTCCCTGTTTCTGTGTCCACTTCGCATTCGATAAAAGTCATCATGCAGTTACTGAGCGTGTAGTCGGGCTCGAAACGGCCGAAGCCGGTTATGGTGCGATCCACGGACATGGCCCTCCACGGTTTTTTCTTCTCCGGATCGGTCTTGAGGAAAATCATCCCGTCGGCCGTGTCACAGTCTTCCGGTTTGGCCTGGAGCATGGGGGCGACCAGCTCGAAGAGCTTGGTCCTGGCATCTTCCGCGGCCCTGATTACCGCCGTGCCGATGGCATAGGTCCCCCTGGAGCCGGCCGGTCCGAACTCATAGGGGGTGACCAAAGAATCGGCCGGCCCCATGGAAACCCTCTCCAACGGCACCTGCAGCACCTCGGCCACCATCTTGGTGAAATTGCTCCGCTGGCCTGTGCCGTGTTCGGTCACACAGGAGAAGACCTTCACCTGCCCGTCCGGGTGCAGCCGCACATAGGCCTCCGAGGCATCCTCGCCGATATCGGCATTTCCATGGACCCCGACACCGATTCCGCTCCTCCGGGTGCCCTTGACCATGGTGGGTTTAAGCCAGCCCTTCCACTTCTCTTTCCAGCCGAAGACCCTGGCCCCTTCATCCATGGCCGGCCCAAAGTCCATGCCCCTGTAAGTATACCAGCGACCGTCCCGCCAGAAATAGCCGTCGCCGGGTTTGACATAATTCTTTTTGAGAAACTCAAAGGTATCGATAGCGAGTTTCTCCATGGCCCGGCTCAAAAGGGGGATGAGGATGCACTTCAGCTCCTGGCCCCCGAAGCCCCTGACGATGCCCGAGGCATTCCGGTTGGTACAGACAATCGTTGGCTTCAGGTCCCAATTGGGACAGCGGATCATGATCTGGACTTCGCCACAGCCCACGGCCACCTGGGCCTGGGTGGTCATGGAATAATAACCCGTATCGATGAGCCACCTGCCCGACAGGGCCGTCACCGTTCCGTCCTTCTTCAGGCCCACCTTGCCCTGCAACCGCGAGGCCGGGCGCAGGGTAAATACGGCCAGGTGCTCTTCCTTGGTGAGGACGAGCTTTACCGGTTTTCCCGTGGCCCGGCTCAGGAGAATCGCCTGGGCCTGGACCTGCCAGGACATAAACTTCGACCCGAAGCTGGCTCCGCAAGGCCCGCCAATGCTGCGCACCTCCACCTCCCGGTTGGTCACATGAAAGAGGGTGACCTTATCCATGTAGGAGGCCTGATTGGATACCCAGAGGGTCGCTTGGTTCGGATCCTCCCACAAGGCGATGACCCCGGGCGGCTCGGGCGGCAGAGGGTTGGGCAGGTTTTCGTAAGCGCAAACCCCTTCGACGACCACATCAGCCTCTTCAAAACCTTTTTCCACATCGCCCATGACCACCTCTTTCAGACACCTGGGTCCGAAAAAAGGCATGCCCGGGGTGACCACGTTACCGGGGTACTCCTCATACAACTGGGGCGCCCCCGGCCTCAAGGCCTCTTCCATGTCCAGAACCGCCGGCAAGACCTCGTAGTCGCATTCAATCAGCGAAAGGGCTTCCAAGGCGATCTCTTCCGTCACCGCGGCCACCAGGGCCACCGCATCACCGACGAACCGGACCTTGCGCCCGAGCACAGGGGTGTTGCGGGGCGTACCGCCCCTCCAATCGGGGACGTCCTCCCAGATCAGTACGGCTTTCACCCCTTCGAGGGCCTCGGCCTTCGTCTTGTCCACCTTTTTAATCAGGGCGTGGGCCTGGGGGCTTCGCAGCACCTTCGCGTAAAGCATATCCGGCATTTTGATATCACCCAGATACCGCGTGCGGCCGGTGACGATTTCAGAAGCGTCTCTTCTGGGCGTGGCCACGCCGATGTACCTGTACTTGCCGGTCATGGCCCTTCCTTCACCTTTCCGGATGCGGCCAAAACGGCCTGGACGACATGGTAGTGGCTGATGCAGCGGCAAAAGTTACCCGAAAGGGCCTCTTTCACCTCTTCCTCCGTTGGAGAAGGATTTTCGTTGAGCAGGACCTTGGCGCTCATGATCATGCCCGGCGTGCAAAAGCCGCACTGAAAGGCCGTATGATCGATAAAGGCTTGCTGCAGGGGGTCAAGTTTTCCTGTCCTGGGATCGCTCAGTCCCTCGATGGTCGTCACCTGCCGGCCGTCCAATTCAATGGTCAAGGTCAGGCAGGAAAGCACGGCTCGGCCGTCCAGAAGCACGGTGCAGCCTCCGCAGGCCCCGTGGTCGCAGGAAACCTTGGTGCCGGTAAGACCCAGGGTCTCTCTGAGGGTAAAAGACAGGGTGTGGGCCGGGTCAACTTCGCCGGGCCGATCGCCCACGTTAAGCCGATAATCTTGCCCGTTCACATTTAAAGCAATTACTCTTTCGCCTATTTTCTTTTTCAGTAACTATTCACCATTCCAAACGTAATTGATGCCTCAGAGCAGTTATTCAGTCTCCATAAATGGAGGCCATTTCCCCTCAAACAACAGTCTCAATGATTCCGATGGCGTGAGACCCTGCTTACGGCAGGTGGATAAATAAC
>JACRBX010000332.1 GCA_016219225.1 Deltaproteobacteria bacterium | reverse complement strand
TCCGTCCCAGAGTGCTTCCGTCCAATTAATTACCCGTAGGGTAACGAAGTTTATTGTTTGCCGGCCCCTCACCGGCAAACAATAAAAATCTTTTTCTTTGCGCTCTCTGCGCCTCTGCGGTGAAAACAGTTTTTCAAAAAGCTAAACTGATACAAATGTTTTTGTTTTATAGGATGGCTGACCGGCGTGGGCGTCAACCAGGCAAGAACATTAATTTCTCCATGCTCCGGACTCTGAATCCTGAACTCTATGCTTGTTTTGAGGGGCCAGCGTAAAATAAAAGGTCGCCCCTTTTTCGACGGCCCCTTCGGCCCAGATACGCCCGCCGTGACGATGGATGATGCGCTGCACAATGGCCAGACCGACGCCGGTTCCTTCGAACTCCCCCTGGCTGTGCAGTCGTTGAAAGATACCAAAAAGCTTGTCGGCATAAGTCATTTCAAAACCGGCCCCATCATCACGAACAAAATAAACCGGCTGCCCATCCTGCTGATTTACGCCGAATTCTATTCGGCTGCCGGCATGCCGGGCGGTGAACTTCCAGGCATTGCCCATCAAATTTTTAAGAACGATCTCCAATAAACGTTCGTCCCCATAGGCCATAACATCCGGTGCGATGGCCCATTCCACCCGGCGTTCCGGCTGGGACTCCCTCAATTCATAGGCCGCCACCTCCGCCGTTTGGCTGAGATTTACCTGGGTGCGGGTCATCTCAGCCCGGGTTGCCCGGGAAAGTTTAAGTAAATCGTCAATCAACTGGCCCATGCGCTGGGTGGCGGCCCGCACCCGCTCCAGGTATTGCCGGCCTTTCTCAGGAAGGCTGGTGCTGCAATCTTCCATGACGGCCCGGCTGAAGCCGTCAATGGCCCGCAAAGGAGCCCGCAAATCGTGGGATACGGAATAGGAAAAGGACTCCAGTTCCTTATTGGCCGCCTCTAATTGGGCGGTGCGCTCCATGACCCGCTGTTCGAGATCGGCATTGAGCCGGCGGATTTCTTCTTCGGCCCGCTTACGCCATAGCAGTCCCAGACCCAGGGCAGCCGCCAGGAGGGAGATAAAGATAGTCACCCCGGTTATCCAGGCCTGTTCCCACAGAGGGGCGTAGATCTCCTCCTGGTCCACCTTGGCCACCATAAACCAGGGGGTGCCCGGGATACTGCGCAGGGCGGCCAGTACCGGCACATTGCGATAGTCTCTTCCCTCTACAATACCCTCCCGGCCCAGGACGGCCATGGCCGCCGGAAGAATAGATCCGGGTTCAAGAGGAAACCGTAAGCGCAAGGCGGTATTCCGGCGGTGCCGCAATTCATTCAAATAGACCACCTCGTTTCCTTCCCGCCGGACCAAAAGGGTTTCGGCCGTGGGGCTGGGGGTAGGCCAGCTCTGGATGAGGGGGAAAAGAAAATCATGGGGGTTGATTTCAAACATCAATACCCCCATGGGTGTCCGTCCCTTTCCGGAAGGGTTTGATTCAGGCACCAAGGGCACAAAGAGGTCCATGTTCAGATTATTGTGGTCCGATCCCAACCTGTCAAGATGCAAATCGGAAACCCGTATCTTTCCGGTGCGCAGGGCCTGGACCACAAAGTCTTTGTCCCCTGGGTCGGCCCGGTTTTTTTCCTCCGGGACGGCCAGACGCACCTGCATTTTTCGATCAAAGAATAAGACCCGGCTGTAGAGCAGGTTTTCCTGGGCCGCGGTCATTAAGACCAAAACGCGATTTTTGGCTTTAAGGGCCGACTGGGTGGCGGCAAAGGTATTGAACGAACCCGAAGACCCGTGGACCCTGAAAACATATCCGGCATCGGCCAGACGTTCCTGGTACCATCCTGAAATTTGACGGACTTTCAGGTCGGCCACGGCATTCAGTTCCTGCTGTCTGGCCCGGCGGATCTCCGACAATTGAAACTTGAGATAAAAGAATCCGGCGCTCCCAATGGCCAGAAAGAGCAGCAGGAAGATTACCAAAGGGCCTTTTAAAAACCGGGAGGCGGGTTCGGGAGCAGAACCGGTAGAGGGGCCTCCGAGTAAGGAGAGAAAGCGGATTTCGGGATCGGCGGTAATCAGGAGGCCGAAGCTCAACAAGGCAAAGGATACGGCGGTAATCAAGGCCATGGGGATGGTCTGGCCACCATAAAGCAGAGGGGCACCGGCCCCGTAGCTTAGAATGACAAACAGGCTGAACAATAAGACCGCCAGGGCCAGAAAAGGGGCCGTCTGCCGGAAAAACCGGCGCCCGGCCAGGGGAGGCTGTACAAACCAGAAGGCCAGAGCGGTAAAAAGGAAGGCCGAGGCCGTCAAAGGAGACATCCTGCCGATGGGAATATCCCCAACCCGGACCCTGGTGGGAGCCAGCCATTGCTCCACCGGCAGTTCGAAACCCAAAAAGAATTGGAGCAACACCAGCAGTCCCATGCCCCCCACGATGACGACGGCCAAAAAGGTAAATCCCTGTGTGACCGGCAGGGTCGAGCGGAACCGATGAAGTAAAAGACCGGAACTGAGCAGGAGCATCAGCCAGGCCGTACTGGGGGCCATGGGGATATATTCCCGCCCCAGGGCGCCGATCTGCCAGGCATCGAATATCCAGCTCAGCAGTACAAGAATGGCCAACAGGCCCGGTCCGGCAACACAAACCTCAATCAATCGCCGGAAGGCTTTATCGAATGGCCGGTCAGGTTTCATGCATGCCCCCGATCCTTCCTCCAAGGAATGGCTTGTGGGAGGTATCTTACATCGTTTTATTTTTACCATATTTTTTTGATAAAGTAAACACGGGAATGACGAAAATGGAACTTGGGCGACTTTTTACAGATCCAACAATAATGACGGAGTTGTAAAAAGCCTGTAGGGTGGGTGGAATGAAACGGAACCCACCAACAAAAAAAGGTACGGTATTCACTCCCCAGGCCATGACAATTGGAGAACTGTTCACTTGCCCGGAAGAATCAGATAGGATAAAATAGAAAAAAATATTGAGGAGTCCCTGCTATGCCCATACCCATCAAAAAAAGATCCAAAAAGGCCGGCCTTCCACCGGGAACCCTGGTACACATCGGCGAGAAACAGAGCGAACGGACCCGTATCACCCTGTTTAACTATGATGAACAGGAGGTGGAAGAAAAAGAAATTGCCGCCGCGGAAGAATGTTTCCTTTTTAAGGATCAAGCCAAGGTCACCTGGATCAATGTGACCGGACTGCATCAGGTGGATGTCCTGGAAAAACTGAACGACTGTTTCGGATTGCATCCCCTGGTCCTGGAGGACATCCTGAACACCGATCAACGGCCGAAGCTGGAAGATTTCGGAGACTACCTGTACGTGGTTTTGAAGTCCCTGTTCTTAAGCGGGGATCGAGGGGAAGAGGTCGGAACCGAACAGATCAGTCTCATCCTCGGCTCTAATTTCGTTCTTTCTTTCCAGGAAAGGGAAGGGACCCTCTTCGATCCTATTCGGGACCGCCTCCGTAACGGGAAAGGCCGGATCCGGAAAATGGGGGCCGACTATCTGGTCCATGCCCTTTTGGATGCCATTATCGACCATTATTTCGTCGTTCTGGAAAAATTAGGCGAGCGGATTGAATGGTTGGAAGAAGAACTGGTCACCCGCACCTCACCGGTCACCCTCCGGGAAATGCATCAATTGAAAAGGGAGATGATCTTTTTACGCAAGGCCCTTTGGCCTTTGCGGGAAGTGATCGGCAGTCTGGAGAGAGGGGAATCTTCTCTCATTAAAGAATCCACGGTGCTTTATTTAAGGGATATCTACGATCATACCATTCAGGTCATTGACAACATCGAGACCTTCCGAGAGATGCTTTCCGGGATGCTGGACAATTATCTCTCCAGTATCAGCAACCGGATGAACGAAGTCATGAAGGTCCTGACCATCATCGCCACCCTTTTTATTCCCCTGACCTTTATTGTCGGATTATACGGAATGAATTTTAAATACATGCCGGAACTGGAATGGCCCTGGGGCTACCCCCTGGTTTTGGTCCTGATGCTGGCCGTGTCCATTTTTATGCTGATTTATTTCCGGAGAAAAAAGTGGATCTGATGTATCTGTTTAATCCTGTCAGATATTTTTTCCATAAATAAATCTAAAGTGTTACGATCTGATCAGGCTTGAATACGTAATGATTGCAGATAAGAAAGGTAGTTTCTGATTTTTTCAATGTCGGGATCTTCTGAAACGATGAATTGCAATCCCAGTTGATAGGCCTCTTCCTTTCGGGAAACCCTTTTCACTTTGACGGATAAATTCTGAATCGGCTCCTGGTTGGGGAGATTGAAGGCCAAAAAGAGGAGGGTTTCCAGATCAAAGCGTTGATCGGTTAAAAGGAGGCAGCCTGTTTCCGAAAGGTCGAGCAGTTGACCGGAAGGATAGCCGTCATGAGTGCCTTCCAGGGCCTGCTCAGAATAAACGGTTGGTATGCGAATAGGGTATCTCTCGGTATTTCTCAGATTGATATGATCCAGTTCCTGTGGATAGTTAATGAAAACAAAAGGATAAGGATATCTGACCGTCCGTTGAATTTCCGATTGAAAGGCATAAACTTTCCCCTGACCAATGAAGCGGATAATACAGGGCATGCCGTCCTTTAAAGGTAAGGGAACCCCGTTGCTGTTATAGGGATAATCCAAAATGATATAGTGGTCTTCGCGGCACCCCCGAAAAAAGGTTTGGGATTTAACTCCGGACAGATGGGGGACCTCGAACAAGACTTGTGTCCCGGGTAAAAAAATGGCGCTATCAAGCATGGGTTTAAACCCCCTCGGGCCTTCGGCAGGATCCGGTTATCATGATGCCATTCATACCTAAAAATAATTTTTAAGTCAATTTTTTATAAGACCATTTTTGACTGAATGGGGGGCAAACACAGAATTTTCCGGGCTTCGGAAGGGTTGGCCACTTCCCGGCCGAATTCTTTGCTGATCCGGACGACCCTTTCTACCAGTTGGGCGTTGCTTTCAGCCAACCGACCTTTCGAATAATAAATATTATCCTCCAAACCGACCCGCACATGGCCATCCATCATCAGACCCATGACGGCCATGGGGAGCTGGCTGGCCCCAATCCCTATGACCGACCAGGTGGAGCCAGGGGGAATAATCTCGGTCAGGTGCAAGAGAGATTTGGGGGTGGCCGGCATCCCCCCCTGAACCCCCAGGACAAATTGAAAATGGAGCGGGGCCTTAAGGAGTCCTTTTTCCAGATATCGCCGGCAGGTATAGACCATGCCGATCTCAAAGACCTCCAATTCCGGCTTAATCCCTTTGGCCAGAGTGGCTTTGGCCAGGGCCTCCAGGAATTCAGGAGGGTTTAAAAAGACATTCGACCCCATATTGACCGAGCCGGCATCGAAAGAAACCATTTCGGGATCAAAGGCCAGGGATTGGAGACGCTCTTCAATCGGCAGGTTGCGGCCCGGGATACCGCTGGTGGTTAAACACAAAATGGCATCGGTCCGGCTGCGGATCCGGTCTACCACTTCCCGGTAAATGGCCGGATCCTGGCACCCTAATTGGGTCCTGGGATCCCTGACATGGATGTGCAGGACCGAGGCCCCGGCCTTCCAGGCTTCGATTCCCGATTGGGCGATCTCCTCGGGGGTAATCGGGATATGGGGAGTTTGGTCCCGGGTTATGCGGGACCCGGTAATTCCAACAGTAATGATCAGTTTTTCCATACTTGCTCCTTTAAATATTCAATCACTTTTTGATCCGCCCTGGGGAAAGGGAAAAGGTCCAACTCGGAAGGATGCACCCAGCGGTAATCCATAATCCCGAGGCGCTTGATGCGGCCTTTAAGTTTGCGGCAAAAGAAACAATGCAATGTGATCCGAAAATGGGTGTAACCATGGCGGACCTTGAAAAAGGGTTCCCCCACTTCGATCTCTATATTTAATTCTTCGCGTATTTCCCGTTGCAAACATTCTTCCAGGGATTCCCCGGGTTCTTTTTTGCCTCCGGGGAATTCCCATAGACCACCCAATAAACCCTTTTCCGGCCGCCTGGTTATCAGGATCTTGGTATTGTTTCTCACCACGGCGGCGGCAACATCAAAATGGGGGATCTTTTTTGGGGGCCGCTTAATGGGCAAAGAGGCCGGCCGGCCGGATCGATATCCTTGACAGGCTGCTTTTACAGGACAGTCGGCACACTGGGGATTTTTCGGGGAACAGATCAAGGCCCCCAACTCCATCAGGGCTTCGTTGAACGGTCCGGCGTTTTTAAGGGGAAGTATTCCCCGGGAAAGGGTCCAGAGCTGACCTATGGTATCTTTGTCCCCGGGATCCCGGCTGATAAAAAAAAACCGTATCAGGACCCGTTTGATATTTCCATCCAGCACGGGGACCGATTGCCCATAAGCCAGACTGAGTATGGCTCCGGCCGTCGACCGGCCGATGCCCGGCAGTTTGAGGAGATCTTCAAGCCCGGCGGGAATTTCCCCTTTAAATCGGTGAACCAGAATCTGGGCCGTTTGATGGAGGTTTCGGGCCCGGCTGTAATAGCCCATCCCCTCCCAGACTTTAAGCACCTTTTCTAAAGGGGCCTCGGCCAGGAGCCGGATTTCCGGAAATAGGTTTATAAAACGGCGGTAATAAGGTTCGACTTGCCGAACCTGGGTCTGCTGTAGCATAATTTCAGAGAGCCAGGTGGTATAAGGCGT
>JACRBX010000331.1 GCA_016219225.1 Deltaproteobacteria bacterium | reverse complement strand
GGGTTTCAATGCCCGGCTGAACGATTAAATCAATTTCGATATCATGATAACTGGTTGCAAAATCTTTTGATTTCAGCATCTTTAGGAGGGTATAGAACCCCTCCCCAAATTCCGATATAATCAGAAGCCTTCCAATCATTTAGAATCGAGGAGGGCATGGCCACACCCTGATCGGTGAAAACCATGGGCGAATATTTAGGCTCCTTTCTTACTATAGCGGACCTGTTTCTCTTTCAGATGGAACCCGATTTTTCTTTTAGTGGTCTCAGGTGGAGCCATGAGCCGTTTGATCGCATCCAGAATAGCAAGAATCTGCTTGTCATGGAGGGTAAGTTTTCTCTCCAGATCAGTCAATTTTAAAGCAAGCTCCTTATGCGCGGCGAGTAATGAGCGTAACCGGATAAATGCTCGGACAACAAACACACTCATCTCCACTCCCTTGATGAGTTTAGTATAGAAGCCACCATGATTGCGCCATGTTCTGTAAAGGCTTGTGGAAGTTTACGACGGCCACCCCAATTCAATCTTGATGTCGCAAATTGCGACTTCAAGTTAATAAATTCCTCCAAGGCGCCTTGTATCTGTTTTATAATAAAATCAATTCGCTTTTATGCTGGAATTGTTTAATTTGTAGGATTAATCTGTAACGACAGGATAATGGAATCAACTTTTTGGAGGAAAGTCAATGGAAAAATTGGGAGAAAAATATTTTTGGCACGGATGACGGGGATGGGACGGTTTAAGACACATTACAACGGGGATAAAACCGATTCAAGAAAATTTTGCTCTCGCCCGCTCTCTCCGGTCGCTCGATCGCGCTGAGTTCACTGAGTTGAGTTTTTTCTTTATAGGGATCGCAAGAATTCCTTCACGCTGTCAAATCCGGCGGCACCAAATGGCCAACAACCTTTTTTCGCTGCAATTCCGAGGGCTAATGTTGGATCCTCTCGTGACGATAAAAAGACCCTTGCTTTTGCTTTGACAAAGTCTTTGACCGGTCTATCAATTCCCTTCGTTTCAAGACAGCCAAAGTAGTCATCAACACAGGACATGGCGGGATCATCTTTGACTGAACCGAGGCAGATATCTTCAAGGGAACCGTGTGAGGCTCCCGGTGGAAGAATCATTACCGTCACTTTTGGCAATGTTTTTGTCGAGACGAGTTGTTTTTTCGGACAGGGTAGGCTGGCGGCCTTCAGAGCATCTTGAACGGCAGTAAAGGCAGCCCGATGATCCTCGTCTGCATCCCGAACGATTCCAAGAGAGGTTACCTGGGCAAAATAAGGATCGGTAGTTTTCAATGTCTTCAGATTAGATCTGATTTTTGTTTTCCCGCCAACGCCGGCCACCTGGACATCGCCGATTTTCAGATTTTCAAGAAAGGCCTCAAAAAACTCCTCCTCGTCTCTACCCTCAACGATCAAAAGCTTCGGCTTCACGATTTTGAGTTTTTCTTCGATTCTTTCATTACACCTGGGGCAAATAATTATTCTTCCGGCCATCCCCTTACCTCAAGCGGAATCGACAAGGCCGCATCGAGCGTTTCTTCGTCATACATAACGGCTTGGATGGAGCCGTTTTTTCTGTCCAAACGATAAAGCTTCAGATCATAGGATGTGCTTTCTTTAAAGGCATCGTGGACAGCGCGGATGCATTCGTCACTGTGGGTCGTCGCGAAGACCTGGCAATCGAATGTCCTCGAAGCCTCGGCAATCACACCCCACAGCGATTTCATAGCTGAATGATGGATTCCGTTTTCTATTTCATCAACCAGGACCACTCCTTTTTCAGCGGCACCCTGGGCAAGCAGGATCGATAAGGATCTTCGAACGCCGTCACCAAGCAGCGGAGAAGGAACCGGCTCGTCATACCCATTAAGGTAGCCATGTATCATGCTGAGGCCCTGGTAGGTCAGGATTTCAAGCCGTTCGAGACGAGGCTCAATAATTCTCAGTGCCGCCAGGACAATCCCATCCTTCCCTTTCTTCCTTAAATCACTGAACCGTTGTATTTCCTCGTTGAGGTTGCTTACGGTATTGCCACTGACAAAAATGCCTGCCATGGATGCTCGTGGCAAAGATGGTTCTATTCTGAGTTCATATGACATCATATTGTCTTTTTTAATGAAGACCGGCACCCCTTTCACTTTATACGTTTTCCCTGTCTCATCGATGTATTCAAAAACAATATTCTGTCGTGGACCGCTGATCAACTCGGCAGGGTCAGAGTGTGCTTTTTCTCCCCTCAATACGGAACCTGAAGAGTCTATGTGGATTCCTAAAGAACGATTTTCCCCTTTAGAACTTGTTCCAACCAACCTGATAGACTTTGAATCTTTAAATTGCCAAAAAAGAGAGGCCCATTGATTCTCCGCCGACTCGCTGACAATGTTCAGACCTCGCCAACTATTGACAATCAGGGTAAGGCTTGGATTTCTCGATCCTATATGAAGGAACAGGGCTTCCAGGAGGGTGGTTTTGCCGCTGTTGTTCAGCCCCGTTATCAGATTTACACGGCCGAAAGAATCTATCTTAAGGTAATCGAAACAACGGAAGTTGGTCACCTCAAAGCTTGTATATTGAAAAATATCTCCCTCCGTCCCTGATACAATCTTATAACTGGTCGCCTTTTCTCTGAGCAAACCTCTCCGCTGGTCTTTCGGTTTATCATGTGGTTTAGGTCTTATTTTCATCTAAGGCCCCCGTTATTAATATAACCCATCTTCTTGTCCTCTGAGGGTTAGATTTTATTTTTGTAAAGTTAAGTTAATGGAATCAACTTTTTAGAGTAAAGTCAATGGAAAAATTGGGAGAAAGATATTTTTGGCACGGATGACGGGGGTGAGACGGTTTAAGATAGACTTTGGACGTCCCACAGGTGAAAACCATCCTACCCGGTAGAGGGAGGGGGTGGAGGAATAATGAAACTTAGATTTTGATTTCCGCTATCTCTTCCATGCAGTTAATAAGGCGAGGCAGCCTTGCCTGGCTGGCACGATCAGGAAGCAAATGTCCCGGAATTGCCTCCCGAAAGCCTCCATCGGCTAATAGCTTTTGAAACGAGGTAATTTCAACGATGACGTCCACATCCTTCGTAACCCGGACTTCCGGCATGACAGGATCGGTAATAAAGAGTCCAGCGGCAACCACATAGAAAAACGACTTTCCCTCTAAGGTCACCAAGGCGTTTAGCCACCTGAATGATCATCCGATTATTTCTGTCATTGGTACGGATCATGGCGATCCCATGCGGCGCTTAAGTCCCCGGACGGCGCTCTCCCTTTCGCGGGCTCTCCCATCACGGATAGCGCAAGCAATTTCTGATCGTGACTTTGAATACTTACTGCTCCAGCGATCTGCTACCGCACACTTTAGCCGAAAGCTGAAAACTCTGAGAGTTCGAACGAATGAATTGAGCAGGCGAGTGGCTGCATTCGAATCTCCGTTACGACCCTATTATGGTTTTCTGAAAGGGTCCTCAAGATACCTTTACTTTTTATTGACAACCGGGCCTCATTTTTATATAAAAATAAAACAGAACGGTTGGTATTTTTTCCCATTAACCCCTTCAAGGAGATCATCTCATGGATTTTTCCTTAACCATGGAACAGGAAATTTTAAGAAAATCGGTCAGGGATTTTGCGGAAAAAGAAATCAAACCCAGGGCCCGCGAACTGGACGAAAAAGAAGAATTCTCCTATGAAACCTGCCGGGCCATGGGAGACCTGGGCCTCTTTGGCATGATTGTTTCAGAGCAATACGGCGGACAGGGGTTGGACTATATTTCCTATATTATTGCCGTGGAGGAAATCGCCCGGATAGACGGCTCCCATGCCGCCACCATCGCCGCGGGTAATTCCCTGGGGATCGGACCTCTTTATTATTACGGGAGTGAAGAGCAGAAAAAGAAATACCTGCCCAAACTCTGCACCGGGGAAATGCTCTGGGGCTTCGGGCTGACCGAGCCGAACGCCGGTTCCGACGCCGGAAACACCCAAACGACGGCCGTACTGGACGGAAACGAATGGGTGATTAATGGCAGCAAAATTTTTATCACCAATGCCTCCACCGATATTACCGCCGGGATAACGGTCCTGGCCCGTACCGGGATCAGGGAGGCCGGCAAAAAGGAACTCAGTTGTATCCTGGTGGAATCCGGGACCCCGGGGTTCGAAGCCCGGCCCATGCACGGCAAATTGATGTGGCGGGCCTCCAACACCAGCGAACTCTACTTTGAAGACTGCCGGGTACCCAAAGACAATCTTCTTGGTCCTCAAGGGGAAGGATTTCATCAGATGCTGGGAACCCTCGACGGAGGCCGTTTAAGCATCGGCGCCATGGGTCTGGGAGGGGCCCAGGGCTGTTTTGAATTGGCCCGGAGGTACGCCAAGGAACGCATCCAATTCGGTAAGCCCATCGCCTCCTACCAGGTCAATTCTTTTAAACTGGCCGATATGGCCATGGAGATCGAATGTGCCCGGCTGCTCTTGTATAAAGCCTGCTGGCTTCGGGATAACCATAAGCCCTTTGCCAAAGAGGCGGCCATGGCCAAACTGTACTGCTCCGAGGTCATGTACCGTTGCGCCAACCATGCCGTTCAGCTCCACGGCGGTTACGGCCTGATGAAGGAATACGATGTGGAACGATTCTACCGGGATCAGAAATTGTTGGAGATCGGAGAAGGGACCTCCGAAATTCAACGGCTGGTTATTTCCCGGTTGATCGGGGCGATTTAGTAAACCTTAACTTTTCAGCATCCGCAACATCATCTCCTGCATCTTGAACTTCTGGATCTTCCCTGAACGGGTCATGGGGAAAGATTCGACGATCCGGATATAGGCCGGGAGAAGATCCTCCGGAAGCTGTTCCCGGCAATAGGCCGCCACTTTTTCTTCGGTCAGGTCAACGCCCTCCTTGGGTTTGATCCAGAGGGCCACCGCCTCCCCTTTTTCCGGCTCAGGAACCCCGAAAGCCTGGGCCAAGGCTACGCCGGGAAGCCGGTAGAGTATCTCTTCAATTTCAGCCGGCAGGATCTCTTTTCCCTTTTTAAGGATAACCTCTTTTAATCTTCCGGTAATCCGAAAATAACCCTGGGAATCCCTTGTTCCCAGGTCACCGGTATGAAACCAGCCCTCCTGATCAATGGCCCTGGCCGTGGCTTCCGGATTCTTAAAATACCCTTTCATCAGAAATCCCCGGGTGCAGATCTCACCAGAGGTCCCGTCCGGCAGATCTTCACCGCTTACCGGATCGACAATCTTAACCTCACAATTGGGCAGGGCCTTGCCAATTATGGAAACCCTGAGTTCCGGGGGATCCGCCGGCAGAGTCTGGGTAAGCCAGGAGGAGGCCTCGGTGATTCCATAGGCGATGGCGATCTCCCGAACCCCCATTTCGTTGATGATCCGTTTCATGACTTCAAGGGGGCAGGGGGCCCCTCCGATAATTCCGGTGCGAAGACCGGACGGACGAAAATCCTTGAACCGGGGCGATTCCATTAAGGCCACCATCATGGAAGGGGAGCCGTATATAGCCGTGCATTTTTCCTCCACCAGGGTGGTAAGTATTTCTGCCGGCAAAATGTGATCGGACGGGATCACCAGGGCGGCCCCCCGAATCAACCCTGCCAGGGCAATACAGGTGTTGCCGAACATATGGAAAAGAGGGAAAAAGAGACAAAGCCGATCCTGATGGTTTATGCCCAGGCGCTCCGTAGAGGCCAGGGACTTGTTCATAACCCCCAGGTGATCCAACACCACCCCCTTAGGCTTTCCGGTAGTCCCTGAGGTGAAAAGAATCATCAGCGGATCCTCCGGCGACAGGGCTTTTTCCTGCTCTTCAAATTGTTCGGAGGAAAACCCATACCCCCGGCTCAAGACTTCCTGGAAGCTGAGTAAAGGGCGGGGCCCGGGAGAAAAGAGGGTGATGAGATGCTGAAGATCCGGTAAAAGTTCCCCCGGTCGGGGGGGGAATTCCCAGAGTTCCGGGGCCAGGGAACGGATGATCTTCAGATAGGCCCCTTCCGGTCCTTCGGCCGTCAATAGGGCCTTGGACTGGGAAAAAGAAAGGGCGTATTGTAAATCCTCCTTCCCGTAGGAAGGGTCCAGGGCCACTAAAATAGCCCCGATTTTGGCCAGGGCGAATTGGGTTACTATCCATTCAGGACAATTGGACCCCCACAAGGCCACCGGGTCCCCTTTTTGAAGACCCAGGGCCAGCAATCCCCGGGCCAGCAAGTCGACTTCTTTTAAAAAAGCTTGATAGGAATAACGGACCTGCCTTTGGTGATGAATCAAAGCTTCGTTGTCGGGCCACTGTCTGGCCACCTGATTCAGCCAGTTTCCAACCGTGGAGTAGATCACCTCAGCCATGTTTTGGCCCCCCCCAAATGCCTGCCGATAAGAACCGGCGCTTTCCTGCCTTCAGCGATCAAGATTACAGCCTTCAAAAAAATCCTTAAACAAAATGAACTGGTGCTGATAGCTGTCTGCTGACGGCTGTTCGCACCATCTGGAAATCCGAAGTTTCCGGATGGACATTAATTATAATACCGCATGATCCCTTCCAAAACCCCGCCGCCGATGGCCCGGGCCTTTTCGGAAATGGTATCACAATAGGTTTTATTCCCGCGAGGGTCGACATCACCCACCTTTAACCCTGCCGGCACCGGGGTTCCCTCCCGGACCAGACCCCGGAGGATCCCCTTGATCCGGGCCTCAATCGGACGGCCATCTACCTCGGCCACGGTTTCACCCGGTTCAACCGTATCACCGATCTTTCTAAAAGTTTTAATGATCCCTTCGGCCGGGGCCCTCAGTACCCGTTCGGTGGTGTAGCCGCCGATATTGCCTGGGCTGCCGGTATCGGCTTCGGCTTCCCCCTGGGTCAGAATACGTCCCAAATTGTGGCCCCGATTGGTTTCAATAACCAGGTGGGCATCGATTCCTGCCTTGAAGCCGGGCCCAAGGGCGATGACCAGGGGGGCCTGATGGATGTGCGTACCGGTATTTTTTTTGGCTAAGATGGCATCGATCAAAACATCCGGTTTCAGGGAAAGAGATTGGTTTAAATCCGGATCGATCAATAAAGGAATGGCTTTGGAATCCCAGATCGTTCGGACCTCATTCTCCGCAGAGATCATGACCGCCTCGACCCCTTCCACCCTTTTTCTTCCTTCAAAAACGGCCTCGCAAAAAGAAACCCCCCGTCTGACCGCTAAAGGTTGAGCGATTTCCGTAAGGACGATTTTAAAATGGGCCTGAAACAGACGCCAGGCCACCCCGCTGGCCATTTCTCCGGCACCACGGATAAGCACTGTAAGATCCGATAATTTCATACAAACCCCTCATGCCCCTTTGGGGCGTCAATAAAAAATGAGAATATCGAATGTCGAAGTAAAGTTGGTTTTCCCCTTGAAACTTGCATCTTGCATCCTGCAACTCTATTCTTTAACCGACCCCCGACCCCTAATCCCCGACCCCTGAAGATATTTCCGAACTAAGCCCCGGCCTTCCCGAAAGGACAGACCGGATAATGACATTCCGGACAGTTACGGCACAGGCCGCCATGCCCCATGGCGGCGATCTCTTTTCGAGTCGGTTCCTCGCCGGCCAGGATCAAAGGCAGGACCAAATCGAACATCGTAACTTTATGATAGAACACACAGGCCGGAAGTCCCATCAAAGGAATTTTTTCGATACGGGCATAAAGGAACATGGCCCCGGGCAGGACCGGCGTCCCGTAAAAAATGATCCGGGCTCCGGCCTGGCGGATCCCTTGGCGGGTGACGTCATCAGGGTCGATGGACATCCCCCCGGTGGTGATGATCAGGTCACAACCGGATTCCAGCATTTCCTTGATGGCCCCGGAAATGCGAACGGTTTTATCCGGTACGACGGCCCGATGGGCGATTTCACAGTCATAAGAGATCAATTTGTTACCCACCCAATCATCAAAACCGTTTTTGACCCGGCCTTTATAAACTTCCGATCCAGTCACCACCACCCCGACCTTTTTCTTTATAAAGGGTTTGATGGAAACCACCGGCCCCGACCGGCTGCAGATAGCCTCGGCCCGGTTAATTTTCCGTTCATCAATCGTCAGGGGGATGATCCGGGTGGCCGCTACTGTGTCACCTGCCTGACAGACCGTGTTATTGTGGAGGGTGGAGACGATGATATCCGGAATTAAATTGATCCGGGTAAGATCAGCCACCCGGATTTTGAGCAAACCTGAAATCCGGGAGATCAGACTGATCTTTCCTTCGGCCGGCCCCTGAACGGTAATATGGTCACCCCGCAAAGCCTCCGCCAACCGTTCAGCCGCATCATTTTCATGCAGTTGACCTGGGGGGATGTCTAATACAAAAATGGTTTCTTTCCCGAGGTCAAGCAGGGCCGGAATATCTTCCGGTTGAATAATATGCCCTTTTTTAAAGGCTACACCTTTAAAGGTCCCTGGAATAATACGGGTCAAGTCATGGCCCAGAACCATACCGACCGCTTTTTTGACGTTTACTTTTTTCATTTTATAAATTCCTTTGCCTTCTGATAATCCTCCCAAATATCTACATCCCAGCCGATTCGTTGGGGGCGGATAGATACCGTCTCCACCTGGTCCCAATATTTTTTGATCAATTCCCGTCCCCCGGTATCCCCGGTTACTTTCAATAATTCCGGTATGATCGAGGTCCTGAAGACAACCGGATTCCCCGGCCTTTTCCCATACAAAGGGACCACAATCAGAGCGGGACTTTTTATGAATTCCCGAATCAGTTTATTAATCACCTTGGTGGTCAACAGGGGTTGATCTCCCATGAGGAACATGACCCCGGATAAAGAAGGGTCTATCTGAGACAATCCAATGGAGATGGAAGTGCTTAGTCCTTTTTTAAACTTCGGATTATAAATCAATTTTAATCGGGAAGGGTCATTTATTTTTTGAATCTCCTTTTTTATCTCTTCGGCTTTGTGCCCAAGGACAACAATCACCGGGGACAAATCAGAATTGAGTATTTGCTTCAAAAGCAGGGCAGCCAGGGTTTGTTCGCCGAAAGGGAGCAAAGGTTTGGGAAACCCCATTCGGCTGGAGCTACCGGCCAGCAGAAAAACGCCGGCAACGGTTTCCAACCTTTTTGCTGGAAGGTCGCCCCCCTTCCCTTTTCCTGTGAAATCCGGTTTCATAACAGAAATTTTATAACAAAAATTTTTCGACAGGTCGAATGAATTATAAAAAGAAGGGAGATGATTTTTTATTACAAAAATGTTGTTTTATACTGATCTCTATGCTAAGGTAGCCCGGAATCTTATAGGAGGCTGTTCTTGAAGGATCTATTTTTAAAAATGAAGGAGAAAGACAACTCCCTGTATGTCAGGGAAGTCTACTGTCTTTACGAAATCGCCAAGACCCTCAATGCCTCTCTGGACTTGACCAAATCCTTGCAGGATATTTTGAGTATCCTCTCCAAGCTGCTCGGGATGCGGCGGGCCACCTTGACCATCCTGAATCCGGTTACTTCGGAAATTTCCATAGAGGTGGCCCATGATCTCTCCCCTGAGGCCAGGCGGCGGGGCAAATATAGACTGGGCGAGGGAATTACCGGCCGGGTGGTCCAGACCGGCGAACCGGCCCTTATCCCCAAAATCAGCGAAGAACCCACGTTCTTGAACCGCACCCGGACCCGAAAGGATCTGGACAAACAAGACATCTCTTTCATCTGCGTCCCCATCAAAATCGGAAAAAATACCATCGGGGCCTTAAGTGTGGACCGGTTGTTTTCCAACGAGATCGCCCTGGAAGAGGATTTAAAGTTCCTGACCATCATCGCCGCCCTGATTGCCGAAACGGTAAAAAAGGTCCAGTACTTAAATCGGGAGAAGGAACAACTCTTGGATGAGAATATCCGGTTAAAAAAAGAGTTGACTGAAAAATATCAGGTCGAGAACATCATCGGTAACAGCCGCCCCATGCGGGAAGTTTATGAGATGATCCATAAGGTGGCCAAGAGCAATGCCACGGTCCTGCTTCGGGGAGAAAGCGGAACGGGTAAAGAATTAGTAGCCAATGCCATCCATTATCAGAGTCTCAGGTCCCGTAAACCTTTTATCAAGATCAATTGTGCCGCTTTGCCGGAAACCCTCCTGGAAAGCGAATTGTTCGGCTATGAAAAAGGGGCCTTTACCGGGGCCACTTCCCTTAAGTTAGGGCGCTTCGAACGGGCTCAAGGAGGCACCCTCTTTCTGGATGAAATAGGGGACTTGAACCCCAGCATCCAAACCAAGCTGCTCCGTGTTATTCAGGAAAAGGAATTCGACCGCCTTGGCGGACGCCAGCCGATTCAGGCCGATGTGCGGATTATCGCCGCCACCCATCAGGACCTGGAAAAGGCCGTGGAAGAAAAAAGATTCCGGGAAGATCTTTATTATCGCCTGAATGTCTTTCCCATTTATCTCCCCCCCCTTCGGGAACGGCGGACTGATATCCTCCTCCTGGCCGAATTTTTCCTGGAAAAATTCAATAAAGAGCATCAGAAGAATATCAGGCGGATCTCCACGCCGGCCATCGACATGTTGATGCAGTATCACTGGCCGGGGAATGTTCGTGAGCTTCAAAACTGCTTGGAGCGGGCCATCCTTATCTGCGAAGGCGAGGCCATTAAGGCCCACCATCTTCCGCCGACGTTGCAAACAGCGGAAAGTTCCAATACCCAGACCAAACTTTCTTTTGACCAGGCCGTGGAGGCCGTGGAAAAGGAATTGATCATCGAAGCCCTTAAGAAAACCAACGGGAACCGGACCCGGGCGGCTGAAGAACTGGGGATCACCCAACGGATCATCAATTACAAAATAGACCGGTATGGCATTGAGCCCCGACGGTTTAAGGTGACTTAGAAGCTGAAAGCTCAAAGCTAACTTCAACACGACTTTAGTTCGAAAATAACGTTGTGGGATCGGGGGTCAGGGATCGGGGGTCGGCGAAAGACATTTTCATTCTTCGTAGTGCCCGACCCGGGCATGAGCGCTTAATACGAAAATAGAAAATCCGTCGTTCGTCGTTTGGGGTTCGTCGTTCGTAGAAACCCATTGAATCTTATCCCTATTTTCATGCTTCGTGGTGCCCCAGCGGGGCATGAGGGTTTAATACGAAAATATGAATTTAGAATCATGAAAGGGATAGTAATGCAACAAATTTTTTCATTTCAAGGCGCAGGAGAAATCTATTTTGGTTGCGGCGCCATCAATCAGTTGCCCGATTTATCTGTTCGCTACGGATCGGGAAGGATCTTGTTGGTTATGGATCCTTTTCTTTCTCAAACCCCATTAAAAGACCGGCTGGTTGAGGATCTAAAATCTAAGGGTGTGGTTTCGGTTTTATTTGATCAAATCGAGCCGGAACCCTCTCCGTCCTCGGCAGAAGCCGGGGCCGGGCTGGCCCGGAAAAAGGGCTGTTTCCTGGTCATCGGCGTCGGAGGGGGGAGCACCCTGGATACGGCCAAGGCCGTTGCCATGCTGACCCTCAATAAAGGGAAGGTCGGCGATTACGTCGGACTGGATCGGGTCCCCAAACCAGGACTGCCGACCGTCCTTATCCCCACCACGGCCGGAACCGGAAGTGAAGTGACCTTCACCGCTGTTTTTACCAATAGGGCCACCAAGACCAAAGGCGGAATCAGCAGCCGCTTTCTTTATCCGGACGTAGCCTTACTCGATCCGGAACTGACCTTAAGTCTGCCGCCTCAGGTCACGGCCCAGACCGGCATGGATGCCCTGACCCACGCCATAGAAGCTTATACTTCCAACAAGGCCAATCCCATGAGTGATATGGCTGCCGAAAAGGCTATTACCCTGATCGGCCAATTCCTGAAAAGGGCCGTCAAAAACGGAAAAGATCTTGAGGCCAGGGAAGGGATGCTTTTAGGAAGTCTTCTGGCCGGAATGGCCTTGACCAATGCCGGGGTCGGGGCGGTCCATGCCATGGCCTATCCCTTAGGGACTTTATTCAATATTCCCCATGGCCTGGCCAATGCCGTCCTCTTACCTTATGTATTGGAATTCAACCGGATCAGCTGGCCGGAACGGTTCGCCCGGATGAATCAATTACTGAGCGGATCGACTCCCCTGATTTCGGCCAATCAGGGTGCACAAAGGTGCATTAAAAGAATCAGCAGCCTTTCCCAAACCATCGGGATTCCCAGAGACCTGAAGGAATTAGGGATTCCCCAAAAGGCCATTCGAACCATGGCCGAAGGAGTCATCAAGGTTGCCCGGCCGATTGAAAATAATCCCAGGCCGATTACGTTGAAGGATATCGTGGCCTTGTATAGGAAGGTGTTTTAAAGAGCGGCAAAAATGATGGACTTGTAAAAACTCGTCATTCCCGCGCAGGCGGGAATCCAGGCCATATTTAACCACTTAAAACCACTGGATTCCCGTTTTCACGGGAATGACGAAAATGGGACATAGGCGACTTTTTACGGATCCAACAATAAATAAGCAATTAGCGTTCAGTTCTTACAACCAAAAAGTTATTCTTTGAGCTGACAACTGATAGCCGACAGCCATATTTTAAGGAGCTTATCATGCCTGGTTATGAAGTCATGGGGGAAGAAGAAAAAAAAGAAATATTGGAGGTCCTGGAAACCGGGGTCTTGTTTCGCTATGGTTTTCCCGCCCAGCGAAAAGGGCGTTACAAAGTTGAAGAGTTTGAGAAAAAATTTGCAGAATTCACCGGCAGGAAACACGCCCTGGCGGTTTCTTCCGGCAGTGCAGCCCTTAAAGTGGCCCTGGCTGCCCTGGGCGTAGGTTTCGGGGATGAAGTCATTACCAGCGGGTTCACCTTCGTTGCTACCTGGGAGGCTATCCTGGAATGCGGGGCCGTCCCGGTCTTTGCAGGGATTGATGACACACTGAACTTAGACCCCAAAGAACTGCCTAAAAAAATCACTCCGCGGACCAAGGCCATCATACCGGTTCATATGCTGGGGGCACAAGCCCGGATCGAAGAGATCATGGCCGTGGCCGAACAATACCATATCCCGGTTATTGAGGACACCGCCCAGGCCAGCGGCGGCTTTATTAATGGGAAGTACCTGGGTTCCTTTGGAGCCATCGGGACCTTCTCCTTCGATTCGGTAAAGACCATGACCACCGGAGAAGGGGGCATGTTGATCATGGATGACCCCGAACTCTATCGGAGGGCCTCAGAATATCATGATCATGGCCATGATCATATCGGACCGGACCGGGGATTGGAAAGCAGGAGTTTTATTGGTTTCAATTTTAGAATGATGGAACTTCAAGGGGCTTTGGGGCTGGCTCAATTGTCCAAGTTAAAGGAAATGATTGCCCGGCAAAAGACCCATAAAAACCACTTAAAGAAAATCCTCTCCGGCATCACAGACCTTCGTTTTCGGGAACTGGTGGACCCTGAAGGAGACACCGCCACCTTTCTGGCCTTTTCTTTACCCGATCAGGAGAAGACCTGGGCTTTGAAAGATATGGGCAAGAAATTGGGACTGGGATTGATCTATTTCCTGGAAAACAACTGGCACTATTATCGCAACTGGGAACACCTGCTGCTTCAAAAAACCCCCAGCCTCAACGGCTGGCCCTTTAAGGTGGAGGATGGGATTCGAAAACTGGCCTATCCCAAAAACCTTCTTTCACGGACCGATGAACGGATGGCCCGCCTGTTGGTTATGGCCATTAATATCCGGATGGATGAAACTATTTTTGCCAAGGCGGAAGAATTGGTTGCCGAGGCCAACAAAAACTGGTAAACTTTTTAAACTATCAGCCACAGGCGCACAAAGACAAAGCGGATAGACCTATGGAAACCGTCATCATCATTCCGGCCCGGTATGAATCCTCTCGCTTCCCCGGAAAGCCCCTGGCCCTGATCCAGGGTCTGCCCATGATCGGGCAGGTTATTCTGCGGGCCAGAAAGATCCCGGGGATATCCCGGGTGGTGGTGGCCACCGATGACCTGCGGATCGCTGAATCGGCCATAGCCTTCAAAGCGGAGATCGTCATGACCCGGCAGGACCATCGTTCCGGGACCGATCGGGTGGCCGAGGCGGCCGGCCAAATGCACCTTTCTGCAGAGACCCTGATCGTAAATATCCAGGGGGATCAACCTTTATTGCCGGTTGAGTCGGTTTCCGATTTAATTTTCCGCCATCAAACGCATCCCGAATGGCCGATGAGTACGCTCATCTATCGCATCACCAATCCGGCGGAGATCCCTGATCCCAAACATGTCAAAACGGTCTTTGACCATTCCGGCAAGGCCCTTTATTTTTCCCGATCTCCAATCCCCTGTTACCGGGACGGCGATGAAAATCAATCTTATTACAAACACCTGGGAATCTATGCTTATACGATGACCTTTCTTCAAACCTTTGCCCGGTTACCTTCCGGCCTTTTGGAATCGGCAGAAAAACTGGAACAACTCAGGGCCCTGGAATCGGGTTATCCTATCCAGGTCATAGAAAGTCCCCAGGATTCCTTTGAGGTGGATACGCCGGCCGATCTTCATTTTTGCACTTAGAGCATCGACAAGGAAAGAAATTTGAATCTTTTCTCCATCCTGTCTCTGTTGGCCTTTGCCTTCTATGTTCATCTGGGATTTTATGCCTACCGTTTAGAGCCCAAATCCAAATTAAATCGACTTCTCTTAATCCTCTGCCTGGACTTGAGCTGGTGGGCTTTCACCTATTCCTTCGTTTATTCAGCTCCCGACAAAGAAGTCCTTTGGATCTGGTTTAAGCTTTCCGCCCCGGCCTGGTGTACTATCGGTGGGATGACTTTGCATTTTTTGTTACGCCTCTCCCGAAAAGAAACCATTTTAAAAAAATGGTGGATTTTCCCCCTTCTTTATCTGCCGGGAATAATTTTTACCTTTCGGGCCTGGACCGGAGTCCTCACCGCCAAGGATTTTGTACCGACTTCCCTGGGTTGGATCGAGGTAGGGGCCCCGGAATCCATCTGGTTGTGGCTTCATACCCTGAACTACTCGACCTGCATCCTGGTCGGCTGCTTCCTGACCTTTCAATGGGGAAGGAAATCGAGGATCAAGAGAGAAAAAAAACAGGCCCGACTAATAGTTGGTACCATTGTTTTATCCTTACTGTTAGGAACGGTAATCAACATTTTTCTCCCGGCCCTGAGGGTAAAAATCCTGCCGGCGGTTGCGCCTATTTTAATTTTAATCTGGGGTTACGGGATCTGGAGGGCGATTGTTAAATATCGATTTATGGCACTTTCAACAGCCATTGCCGGTGAGGACATCCTTTCCCGCATAAAAGATATCCTGATCGTGTCCGATTCGGAAGGGAAGATCAACAAAGTAAATCGTCAGGCCGCAAAGGTGCTGGGATACCGGAAAGAAGATCTGGTGGGTCAATCCCTTGGAATGATTTTCAGGGATGAGGGGCTCCTCCGGGAAATAATCCGGGAAAAAACCAACAAGCTGTTCTCCTCACCTAACCGCGAAGTTGAATACCAAGCCAAAAGCGGGGAATTGATTCCGGTTAATATTTCCTGGTCGATTATCAAAGATGCCTTAGAGGATGTCATGGGCCTGGTAATCGTCGGTGAAGACCTCAGACCGACCCTGCAATTAAAAAATGAAATAATTGTCCGAAATAGAGCTGAAAATGCCCTTTTGAAGGCCCATGATGAATTGGAAGCGCGCATCAAGAAAAGAACCGAAGAACTGTTCCGGGCCAATGAAGCCTTACAGGAAGAGGTGGCCGAGCGTCAAGAGGCCGAAAGGCTGTTTAAGGCCTTATTTATACAGTCACCCATTGGAAGTTACATCGTCCAGGGCGGAAAACCCAAAATCGTCAACCCCGAATTTGAGAGAGTCACCGGCTATAACGAGAAAGAATTATCGTCCATACCCTGTTTGGATTTGGTCCATCCGGAGGACCGGGAAAAAACCAGGCAACATGCGATTCAGATGTTAAAGGGAGAAAGGCACCATCCCTATGAATTCAGAACCTTGACCAAGGACGCTCGAACCCGTTGGATATTAGAGACCGTTACGTCTATTCGTTATCAGGGCTTGCCCGCCACTCTGGGAAGTTTTATGGATATTACCTATAGAAAAGAATCGGAAGATATCATTCGCCACTTGGCCTATTTTGATTCCTTGACCGGCTTGCCGAACCGGACCTTGTTCCTGGATCGATTATCCATAGCCCTGGCCCAAACCGAACGGAGCGGACAAAAACTGACCATTATGATGCTCGATCTGGATAACTTTAAGTCGATTAATGATAATTTCGGTCATAATTGGGGAGACCTCTTGTTAAAAGAGGTTGGCCGCCGATTGAATGAGTTATTGCGGAAGAGTGATACCGTGGCCCGTTTAGGGGGGGATGAATTTATTATCCTGCTGCCCGAAACCGGAGACGAAAAGGATTCCGAGAAGATCGCTGAAAAGATATTGGAGGTGATCCGAAAACCCTTTCACCTGGATAATCGGCCTGTTCAGATAACCATCAGCATCGGACTGTCTTTCTATCCCAAGGACGGCAAGAATGCCGAACACCTGATCAAGAATGCCGACCAGGCCATGTATCGGGCCAAATCCGAAGGACGGAACCGGATCGTGGTTTTTTAATTCCAAAATAACGTTTCAAGAGGCAAGATGCAAGTTTCAAGTTTTAAAAACCTTGGACCTTGAATCTATTTTTTTGATCCGTGGTGGTCCCCTGGGCATGAAGGCTTGATACGAAAATGAGAATATCGAACACCGAATTTCGAATTTCGAATCATGAAGTGATTGGTTTTAATACTCCTTCGACATTCTTATTCGTTATTCGACATTTTCATGCTTCGTAGCGCCCCAAGAGGGCATGAGGGTTTCCTCACTCCGAACTCTATGCTCCGAACGGCTCAGGCTGCTTCCAATAGTTTCTTTAATGGATTGATTACGCTGATGGGGACCGGGGGTGAAACCAGATAAAGGTTCAATAAGCGGACATCAAATTTGATCTTTTCCGCTGCTTCTTCCCATTTAATCCCCTTGGCTTCTATTTGTTCTTTAAGTTCGTTTAATTCCGATTTTTCCATGGTGTAGTACCTCCTAAGTTACCTTTTAGTTATGTGTGATGACTTTGTGAAAACTAATGGACTCTTCCGGACTTCCAAATAACTTAGCTTTTTTATTGCCAAGTTATTTTCTGATACAGCGCCGCAATGCGGCGTTTCATAGCTTTTTACGAACTTGTTATAAATGAATTTTGACACTAAGTTCATAGTTCAAAACAAAAACTTTCAGCTTTGAGCCTTGAGCCTTGAGCTTTGACTTACCTTCCATCGCGACAAGGCGTCGATATCGAAAGGATCCTGTTCTCCCTTTTCCAGATAATAATTTCCCACCCAGGCGATCATAGCCCCATTGTCCGTACAAAAATGGGGGGAAGGGATGAACAGGTCCCATCCCTCTTCCCGGGCTGTCTCCTGGAAACGGCGACGCAAGTAGCTGTTGGCGACCACCCCACCGGCCAGGACCAGCCGTTGGGTCTTATAGCGTCTTTGGGCCTGAAAGACCTTTTTAATCAACATATCCACCACCGCCTCCTGAAAAGAGGCGGCAATGTCTTCAATGGACAACGCTTCATTGTTGTCCTGAGTTTTAGTGAACCCTTTGACATAATTGACCACTGCGGTCTTGATCCCGCTGAAGCTGAAGTCCAGGGAATCGGCCGAGGGGATGGCCCGGGGAAACCGAATGCGGGGTTTTCCCTTTTCAGCCAGGGATTCGATAATCCCGCCCCCCGGATAGCCGAGGTTCAACAGCTTGGCTACCTTATCAAAGGCCTCACCGGCGGCGTCATCCCGGGTTTGGCCCAGGACCTCATAGGACCCGATTTCCTTTACCAGAAACAGGCTGGTATGTCCACCGGAAACCGTCAGAGACAAAAAAGGAAAGGGAACCTTCCTTTCCAGAAAGATGGAACAGATATGGCCTTCTATGTGGTTGATCCCAAGCGAGGGAATCCTTGAGGCCAGACTCAAAGATTTGGCAAAACATAAACCGACCAACAGGGCGCCCACCAGTCCGGGGCCGCGGGTGACGGCAATGCCTTCCACGGCCTTCAAAGTCAAGCAAGCTTGTCTAAGGGCTTCTTCGACCACCGGAACGATCTTATCTAAATGCCTTCGGGAAGCCAGTTCCGGGACCACCCCGCCATAAGGACGGTGAAGGGCGATCTGGGAATAGACCACATCGGAAAGGATTTCTTCGCCGTCTTTTAAAACCGCCGCCGCCGTTTCATCACAGGAGGTTTCGATACCGAGGATAATCATACGATTTCGGATTTCGGATTGCGGATTGCGGAGTACGGAATCCTTTGAATGCGGATTTCGGAGTGCAGAGTACGGCATTGGTGAAATAAAAACATTTTCAAGACCTATATTATTTCCGGCTTTTATTCCTGGCTGTTTTGATGGATGCAACGGTTATGGCTAATAGTTGATCGGCCTCGTCCATGAGTTCTTTTAAGTCGTCTATTTTTATTAAGCCCGCCTCTACCAACAGTTCCATCCAGAATATGGCTTCATCTACTTCTTCTTCCACAATCCCCATCTTGAAAATAAAGTCGGCCGTTGATCTGGCCCTGCAGGCCGCTCGGTAATTGGCTCCAACTGAAGTACCGCAACGTAACAATTGTTTACCCAAGACATCTGCAGTTCTTCCTTTTGGCAATGATTCCACCAGAGTGATAACACGAAGGGCAAACGATTTTGTCCTCGTTTTCAAATCAACCTTATTCACTTCATTATCCCGATCTCCGCAAGATGTCTCCCGATTCTTTTCACTCTGCAATCCGCACTCATTACTCTCCTAATTCATCTCACTCCGCAATCCGAAATCCGCACTCCGCAATCGTTACTCTTACCTAATTCTTCTCACTCCGCAATCCGAAATCCGCACTCCGCAATCGTTACAGGTGTCTTTCCTTCGTTCCTATCTGTTCCAAAAGCTGATAGTCAAATTCCTGGGGTTTTCTTCCAAAACAGGTGCCCAGGCTTTCGAAAAGGGCCAGCTCATTAATGTCCACCTCCCGCCTTTTAATGGCCTCTGAAGTAGGCATGTAATTGATCTTGTTCCCGTTTACACTAACCAGGGTTGACCCGGTTTTCCCTTGTAACAGGAGAAAGACCGCGCCGGCGCCGGCCTTTTGCCCGAAGTTAACGTCATAGGCCGAAGACTGTCCTGACCGTACCAGATGACCGGGGGTTACCTCTCGAACCTCCGGAATCTCATAAACTCCTGGGGCATACATACCGACCCGTTTCATAAATTCCTTGACTTCGGGATCGTTTTTTAAGCGTTTTTCCAGTTGTTGCCGCACAAATCGCCCGGCACCGGCCAGTTTTTTATGTCCGAAGGCATCCACTCCGGCCGATTCATCATAAAGCAGTTGGCCGCTGGCGTCTTTGATCCCTTCGGCAACCACGATAATATAGGTCCCGGCCTTGACATCACTTCTTTCTATACGGCCGCAGTAGGTTTTCCACATATGCTCATAGACCACATCGAAATCAACCGGGACTTCCGGGATCAGAATACAATCGGCCTCGGCCCCCACACCGCCCCGGAAGGCCGTATGTCCCACATACCTTCCAAAAACTTCGATGACCAGGATGCGGTTGTGGCTTAAACCGGTGGTCTTTAATTCTCTGGCAAAAATGGCAATCCGGTTGATGGAGGAATCCCCGCCCACACTGTAGGGCTGAAGATCCAGGTCCATGGTTTTAGGGACATGGACACAGGGGATATCCCGGGAGCTGAGATCCACCACCACACTGCCAGTATCGTCACCGCCGCTGATGATCAAGGCGTCGATGCCGAACTTTTTGAGGCCTTCTTTGATCCGTTCGTATTTATTGGGATCGGCAATCTTACTGATCTTGACCCGGGAATGTCCTGCTTCCGACCCGGCCAGGGAAGCCTCGATGCGGCTTACCCTTTCAGCGTCGAGCAAGACCACGTTGTTCATTTCCACCAGGTTATAAAGTCCGGCATAGCCGTTCGGGATAACCACCGATTCGATTCCCAAAAAATAAGCTTCCCGGGCGATACCCTTGATGACGGCGTTAAGCCCCCCGCAGTCTCCACCGCTGGTAATAACACCGATTCTTTTTATAGTCACAGAAGTCATAATAAACCCTCCTTAATCAGCTAAAAAGTGAAATACCCCTTTATTTTTTCAAAGGTTTTTTCCTTGATGCCTTTCACTTCCTTTAATTCGTCTAATGTCAAAAATCCTCCATGGGCCTCCCGATATTCGATGATCCGCCGGGCCATTACCGGACCGATTCCCGGGAGTCTGTCCAGGTCTTCGGCTGTAACCCGGTTAAGCGGCAGGGTCCGTCCCAGGATCCAGAGGGCTTTTCCGGAAAGGGGAGTAATCTGCAGGAAGACTCCCCCGTCGTCTTTAGCCGAAACGGTTAGAGTCGAATCGTAATCCAGGATTCTGGCTCCCTCGGTGGATGAAATGTCCCGGTCCAATACGACCCCGCCGGCATCCTGAATCACCTGTTGGACCGTTGGCGACTTAACATAACTAAAGAGACCGGGCCTGTTGAGCTCGCCATTCAGCTCAATGGTTATGGCTTTGTCGGCCAAAGAAGCATTGCTCAATGAATTGGTCTTTTGGCCCATTCCCAGATAGTGTAAACCCAAAAAGACTAAAATCAGGGCCGAAAAGAGAAAGAGTCCTTTTTGCCGGGGATGGGTGGATTGGAAATTTTCGAGAGATGGGTCAATCATTGTCTTATTAATCATCCGGAGATAGTAATAAAAAAGTGTCATTCATCCCAATGGATGCAATTCACCGGACAGGTCTCTATGGCCTCGTTAACTTTTTCTTCCGGGCATCCGGCAGGGTTGACCACCTGGGCTTTTTCAAGACTCTCGTTTAAAACAAAAATCTCGGGGCAGATCTCCACACAGCTTCCGCAGCCGACACAGTCTTCGGTTTCAATCACAGGAATAGGTGACATACCTTAATGTAAAGTTTTGAGTTCGGAGTTCGGAGTTCGGAGCACTTTAACTCCAAACTCTCAACTCCGAACTCATCGCTCCGAACTTTTTTTCTTCTCTTCTTTATACAGCTTATAAGTAATGCTGTCCACCAGGGCCTGCCAGGAGGCCTCGAAGATATCGGTTGAGACTCCGACCGTTCCCCATTTGTCTTCCTGGTCTCCGGATTCGATCAGGACCCGGACCCGGGCGGCGGTTCCTTCCACACTGGACAGGACCCGGACCTTATAATCGTCCAACCGCATCTCTTTCAGTTCCGGATAAAAGCGTTCCAAGGCCTTGCGCAGGGCATTGTCTAAGGCATTGACCGGCCCATTGCCGATGGCGGCGGTATGCTCTACTCGCCCACCGACCTTGACCATGATGGTGGCTTCGGCCATGGGCGGCTGGTCTTCTCTGGCCTTGTGATCCATGACCCGAAACCCCAACAATTGAAAATAGCGTTTCTGGTTTCCCAAGGCCCGATTCATAAGCAGTTCGAAAGAGCCTTCGGCCCCCTCGAATTGGAAACCCTGGTGTTCCAATATCTTCAGTTCAGACAGGATCTTCAAGACCGCCGGATCTTTACTGGTGATATCCAGGCCATAGCCCTTAGCCTTGGAAAGAATGTTACTCCTGCCGGCCAGATCGGAAACCAGTATCCGCTGCACATTACCCACCAGATCGGGGCGGATGTGCTCATAGGTTTCCGGGTTTTTGGCCACGGCACTGACATGGATCCCCCCTTTATGGGAGAAGGCACTGGCTCCTACATAGGGTTGATATTTGTTATGGCGCACATTGGCCAGTTCATTGACAAACCGGGAGACCTCGCTGATCATCCGCAACTGATCGGGACTCACGACCGGCAGCCCTAACTTTAATTGCAGGTTGGGGATGATGGAACAAAGGTTGGCATTGCCGCAACGATCCCCGAAGCCATTGATCGTTCCCTGGATATGGGCGATTCCGGCATCCACCGCAGCCATGACGTTGGCCACCGAACAGTCGCAGTCATTGTGGGCATGAATTCCCAAGGGGAGGCCCTTGATCTCTTTTTTGACCGCCTGGATGATCGGAGTCAAACGGCTGGGCAGGGTTCCGCCGTTGGTATCGCAAAGGATCAGGCAGTCCACTTTGGCTTTCATTGCCGATTTCAGGGTAGCCAGGGCGTATTCCGGGTTGGCCTGAAAGCCGTCGAAAAAATGTTCGGCGTCGTAAAAGAGTTTGTTGACCTTCGGCCGGACCAGGGAAAGGGAATCTTCGATTATCCGGAGGTTGGTTTCCAAAGGCACCCGCAGGGCATCCCGGACATGGACATCCCAGCTTTTGCCGAAAATCGTGATAACCGGGGTCTGGGCCTGGATCAGGGCCTTCAGATTGGGATCTTTTTCCGGGGAAGTTTTCGGATTGTGGGTACTGCCGAAGGCCGTCAGCCGGGCCTGTTTCAGGGGGATGTTTTTCATAACCTGAAAAAATTCCACATCCTTGGGATTGGAACCCGGCCATCCCCCTTCGATATAGGCCAGGCCGAGTTGATCCAGTTTTTTTGCAATTCGGATCTTGTCTTCCACCGAGAGGTTAAAATCCTCGGCCTGGGTTCCGTCCCGAAGAGTGCAGTCGTAAATTTCAATGGGTTTCATGGGTTTCGCATTTAATAAAAATTTGGCATAAGGCACAGGGCACAGGGCACAAGGTAAAAATATGATCTCTCAGAATTTCCATCTTAGGTCTTTCACCTTGAGCCTTGAGCCTTGTACCTTGCGCCTTATTTACTTATCGGCTCCTTGTCGAGATTAAAGACGGTATGGAGTGTCCGGACGGCCAATTCGGTATACTTTTCATCAATGATACAGGAGATCTTGATTTCGGAGGTGGCAATCATCATGATATTAATCCCTTCCTTGGCCAGGGCTGCAAACATGGTTGTGGCCACACCGGCATGATTGCGCATGCCCAATCCAATGATGGAAACTTTGGCGATATTTTCATCGCCCATAACCCGTTCGGCCTTGATCTCCTTGGCGATCTTTTTGATGATATTCATGGTCTTTTTAAAATCAACTTTAGGGACCGTAAAGGTCAGGTCGGTTAACCCTTCGGCACTGGTATTTTGAATAATCATGTCCACCACTACCCCGGCATCGGAGATAGGGGTAAAAATTTTAGAGGCGATGCCCGGACGATCCGGCACCTTGGTTATGGTAATGCGGGCCTCGTTTTTATTATAAGTAACCCCTGAAACCAGTATTTTTTACATACTTTTATCTTCTTGAACCACCATCGTTCCCTCCTTATCGTTAAAAGTCGAGCGTACATGCACGGGGACATTAAATTTTTTAGCGAATTCCACCGAGCGGATCTCCAGGACCTTGGCGCCCAGACTGGCCATTTCCAACATTTCTTCATAGGAGATCTTTTTCAGCTTTTTGGCCTTGGGACAGATATTGGGATCGGTGGTATAGACCCCTTCCACGTCGGTAAAAATTTCACAGACCTGGGCCTTTAAGGCCGCGGCCACGGCCACGGCGGTTGTGTCAGACCCGCCTCGGCCCAGGGTGGTAATATTCCCCTTTTCATCGAGTCCCTGGAAACCGGCCACGGCCACAATCTTATCGTTTCGTATTTCTCCCATAATACGCCGGGTATCGATTTCATTGATCCTGGCCCGGCCGTAGGCATCATCGGTGGCAATCTT
>JACRBX010000330.1 GCA_016219225.1 Deltaproteobacteria bacterium | reverse complement strand
TTGATGCGTTCGTAAAAAGTCCAAAAGCGCCGATTTACGTCATTCCCGTGAAAACGGGAATCCAGTGTTTTTAATTAGTTACATATAGCCTGGATTCCCGCCTGCGCGGGAATGACGAGTTTTTACGAGACCATTATATTTTACTTTATCGGTGTTTTTTGGAGATGAAAAGAGGGTTAACGTTGTATTTTTTAAAGAAATAGGCTGTATTTTTTAAATCTTGCCCTCGATCGTTTCCTTTTCAATAGTTCCCACTCGCCATTCGCGTCCCAATCGATCGGCAGGTCATAAAAAAATTATTTTTTTGACTTAAATCAATGCAGAACCTTTCATGGATGATTATAGTTAGTTTCAAAAGGCTATAATAAAAATAAACATAAAAAAAGTCGAAAGGAGAAAGTTATGTTTTGCTACCAATGTGAACAGACGGCCAAGGGAGAAGGATGTACCAAAATCGGGGTTTGCGGCAAACAGCCTGAAGTTGCCGCTTTGCAGGATCTGGTGGTTTACGCCATGAGGGGGTTGTCCCAGGTGGCGGTAGAAGGCCGGAAGGCCGGTATCAGCGACCCGGAGGTTAATGCCTTTACCTCGGAAGCCATGTTTTCCACCCTGACCAATGTGGATTTTGACCCCGAGCGGTTCCCCCCCCTCCTTGAAAAAATCGTCGCCTTAAGGGAAAAGCTGAAGGCCAAAGTTAAAGCCGCCGGAGGCAAAGTCGATTTCCCGGACGGGCCGGCCGATTTAGCCCTGGCCGATAGCCTGGAAGGACTGACGGCCCAGGGTGAAAAGGTCGGCATCCAAGCGGATACGACGACGGATAGAGATATTCACGCCCTGGTCTGGACCGTTACCTTCGGGATTAAAGGAATCGCCGCCTACGCTGATCACGCCCGGATCCTCGGCAAAGAAGACGAGGCCGTTTACGCCTTTATGCATGAGGGGCTGGCGGCCGCCTTGAATAAGGACCTGACCCTGAACGACTGGATCGGCCTGACCATGAAGGCCGGCGAGATCAACCTGAAGACCATGGAAATCCTGGATGCGGCCAACACCGAAACCTATGGCCATCCCGTCCCGACCAAGGTCCCCCTGGGCCATAAAAAGGGCAAGGCCATCCTGGTTTCCGGCCATGATCTGAAGGATATGGAACTGATTCTGCAGCAGACCGAAGGAAAGGGAATCACCATCTATACCCACGGGGAGATGCTGCCGCTGCATAGCTATCCCGAGTTGAAAAAATATGGCCATTTCTACGGACATTACGGAACCGCCTGGCAGAATCAGGGGAAGGAATTCGCCGAATTTCCCGGGGCCATCATCATGACCACCAACTGCATCCAGAAACCAAAAGAATCCTATCAGGCCAATATATTCACCACCGGTCTGGTCGGCTGGCCGGGGGTCTCCCACATGGCCGATAAAAACTTTACCCCGGCCATTGAAAGGGCATTGGCCCTGCCCGGTTTTGCCGAAGACACCAACGGGAAAACGGTCACCGTCGGTTTTGGCCGGAATACCGTGATGGGCGTGGCCGGAACGGTCATCGAGGCGGTCAAGAGCAAGGCCATCCGTCACTTTTTCCTGGTGGCCGGCTGTGACGGCGCCAAACCGGGCCGCAATTATTACACCGAGTTTGTGGAAAAGGCGCCGAATGATACGGTTATCCTGACCCTGGCCTGCGGCAAGTTCCGGTTCTTTGACAAGGAACTGGGAGACATTGGCGGTATCCCCCGACTGTTGGATGTAGGCCAGTGCAATGACGCCTATTCGGCGGTTCAGATCGCCGTGGCCCTGGCCAAGGCCTTCAACATTGAGGTGAACGAACTGCCCCTGTCCATGATTCTTTCCTGGTACGAACAGAAGGCCGTGGCCATTCTTCTGACCCTGCTTTACCTGGGGATCAAAAACATTCGCCTGGGGCCTTCCCTTCCGGCCTTCGTTACGCCGAATGTTCTTGATTTCCTGGTCAAAAATTTCAACATCATGCCCATCACCACGCCGGAGGAAGATCTGAAGGCGATTTTGGGATGAAAAAACAGGTGCAAGGCTCAAGGCCCAAGGTCCAAGGCAAATCAAAACCTCTTTATTCCGGACCCTGTGCCTTGCGCCTTGCGCCTTGAGCCCTTTAAAGGAGTTACTTATGAAATGTCCAGGTCAAGACAGCCGCTACTGGCAACCCGGTTCCATTTTTGACGCCAACTGTCCCCAGTGCGGGCAGGAAATGGAATTCTTTAAGGACGATACCACCCGGCGCTGTAAAAAATGCGGTTACCGCCTTCTGAACCCTAAGATGGATTTCGGGTGCGCCTCCTATTGTCAATATGCCGAGCAATGTTTGGGAGATTTGCCCCCGGAACTGATGGCCCAGAAAGAAGATTTGTTAAAGGACCGGGTGGCCATAGAGATGAAACGATATTTCGGAAAAGACTTCCGACGTATCGGCCACGCCACCAAGGTCGCCCGCTATGCCGAACAGATCGGCAAAGAAGAAAAGGGTAATCTGGCCGTTATCCTGCCGGCGTCTTATCTGCACGACATAGGCATCCATGAGGCCGAAAGAAGATACCAGAGCACGGCGGCCCGCTATCAGGAAGAATTAGGACCGCCTATCGCCCGGGAGATCCTGATCCAACTGGGTGCCCGGGAGGGGCTGATCGATGAGGTCTGTGACATCGTCGGCCATCACCATCATCCCAGGCCCGAGGAAACGACCAACTTCAAGGCCCTCTATGATGCTGATCTGATCGTCAACCTGGAAGAAAACCAAAAAGAAAAACCTTCCGGACCAGAGAGGCTGGAGGAAATCATAGAAAAATCTTTTTTGACTGAAATGGGCCGGAAGTTGGCCCGGGAAGTTTTTAACGTCAAACAACCCGCATAGTGCAGAGAGCCGGAAGTGAATTGGCTACCGTAGCGAAAGTTTTCCCCTTTGCGTTCTTTGCGGCTCTGCGGTGAAAATTGATACGGTTTACCCCATGCCCTATACGAATTCAAGGAGATAAAAATGAGACTGAAACGAAAGATCATTGAAATTGACCCTGACCTGTGTGACGGCTGTGGTCAATGCGTGCCTTCCTGCGCCGAGGGGGCCATCCAGGTCATCGACGGCAAGGCCCAATTGATGGCCGAAAAATATTGCGATGGTCTCGGGGCCTGTCTGGGAGAATGCCCTAATGATGCCCTCAAAATCATAGAACGGGAGGCCGAAGATTTTGACGAGACGGCCGTCGAAGAACATTTAAAGAAGGCCGAAGAAACGGAATTGCCGACCCCGGACGCTCTTCCTTGTGGCTGTCCTTCCACCCGATTGCAAACCCTGGCCCAACCCGACACCTGTCAGCAGGCCAATGTGCCCCGCTTTCAGGAAGGTCAGACTTCGGCCCTCGGCCATTGGCCGGTCCAGATCAAACTGGTGCCCCCCACGGCCCCGTTCCTCAAAGGGGCCGATTTATTGGTGGTGGCCGACTGCACCCCCCTGGCCTATCCCAACTTCCACCGGGATTTTCTGAAAGACAAAGTGGTCATGATGGGCTGTCCCAAATTTGATGACGTCCAGGAGTATATCCAGAAATTCACCGATATCTTTAAAACCGCCGGTATCAAAAGCATCACCACCGCCGTCATGGAAGTCCCCTGTTGTGCCGGCTTGCCCTTTATCGTCAAAAAGGCCCTGAAAGCCTCCGGGAAAGACATTCCAGTGGAGGAATGGGTGATCACCGTTCGGGGGGAGGCGAGGCGATAATAAGGACCAGGGTGGACCTTAGGCGCTTCATAGTTGAAGGATACCCCTATCGCGGCCTCCATAGTCATTTTATCCGTCAGACATCTGACCTGGACCCAGCATGGTGGACCTCTTTCGGTTTCAAAGCGCCAAGCCCCTTGTGCCAGGAAAGTCATCCAGGACTTCCCGGCACCAACTCAAAGCCAACACGGGGCTTTAAAGGTAAAATAAATGCCCGAATATTCGTATTCCGAGTCGACCCTGATCCTTAATTGATTACATACATGGCTTGTATAGTAGGCGTTGCTAAAGCCGGATCCAAATAAGCCATGACATATTTGCCCAAAGCCATGGCAGTCACGGCCATGGCCAATTGCTCCTTAGGCTGGTCGGTTCGACAGATCATATATTTATTGGTAAAGGCCCCATTGGTAGCCGTCAAGCAGATATAGGCCGAACCCCAGCCCGGCCCGGCTGAAACCACAGCAGCCGTATACCAGTTCTCTGCTGCCTGAATTTCGGATTTCAAGGCAATAAAAATAACCATCACGACTAATAGTGAAACCAGAATAAAAGCTCTCTTTCTCAGACTTGTTCTCATCCTCCATCTCCTTTCATCGGTTTGGGATCTGAAATTCACCCGGTTAAAATCTTGTGTTAACATTACAGCCTATAATTGAACATTATTCTAATAACCATAGTAAATATTGTAAAAATGGAGCCCTTCGAAGAATCATATCCGAGCCATAATTGGATCCCGCGCTATTAGTGGCAACAAGGCGATAATGGTAATTAGTGTAAGGATCCAACCCGGTTAAATTGGCTGAAATGGTTACATTGTCCAGGCCACCTTCGATTGACTGGCTGATGGTAGAATTTCCATAGGCGATGGTCAATCCCCACTCAAAATGATAAGTCGTCATTAAACCGTTAGGGAAAACAATCCCTTTTAATGTGCCTGAGGTCGGCGTCACATTGGTGGCCGGGCTCGTGATGACTCCCGGAGGGGTGTCATAATATAATGTGATGGTCTGAGTAGTTTGATTCTGATTACTGCTGTTATCATAAGCAATAACCGTGATCGTATTGGCTGAGGGATTCAGGGTAATCGCCTTGCTCCAATTGGCTGTTTCGTTTCCGCCGGCCGTATCATTATCAGCCCGAATCCCATTTATCGTCACTTGAGATATCCCATTACCACCCTTCCCCAAATCCGTAGCCATGCCCCCTAAAGTTATATTCGCGGAATCCACGTGCTGGCCATTGCTGTGGCTGGTGATGGCTAAAGTCGGAGGGGTGGTCTCGGGAACATCATTGTAAATCGTCATGGTCTGCGTGGTTTGGTTATGATTGCTGCTGTTGTCATAGGCTATGATCGTAATGGCATTGGCACCGGGATTCAAGGTAATCGTTTGACTCCAGTTGGCAATTCCGTTACTCGTAGCCGTATCGTTGGCAGCCCTTATGCCATTCACTGTAACCTGGGAAATTCCATTATCCCCAGCTCCCCCGTCGCTGGCCGTACCGGCTAAAGTTATTGGGCCTATTACATGCTGATTGTTGGTATGGCTGGTTATGGCCAAAGAGGGGCTGGTCAGATCCTCGTTGGGGCTTGAATTAGAATACTGGACCCCCACCAGCCGATTCAGATCGTCATAGGTGTAGATGATGGTCGCTCCGAAAGAAGATGAAGATAGGGAGGCAATCAGAATAAACCAGAAAACGGATACACCAATAAAAGTCCTTATCTTTTGCAACATTCTCCACCTCCCGAATCTTGTAGACTGTCAAATAATTTATTTTGCCTGAGAAATGCTTTTTTTCACCCGGTTGCCGTTTCCATCGTAAGTGAACCCGACAAAATTGTTCCCGTTCTTCTGGATGATATCCCGCTTGTTGTCATAGTTGTAGCTGACCGCCAGGATATCCCTTCCGAATACGGCCCGTTGGGTCATGTTCCCGTTGGCATCGCACTGGAGGCTGATATTCCCGGCGGAATTTACCGCATGGGGTTTGTTGGTGTAAGTGTAGGCGTAGCTGCCCACGTCGGTCTTGAAGGTGATATTGCCGATGGCATCGTAGTTATAGACCAGATTGGCCGGAGCGGTGCTGTTCGGATTGTCATGGACCTGGAGAGGATTTCCAATGGGATCATACTGGTATTCGAGTTTTTTGTAGGTATCGACCAAGGTCCCTCCCTCCCATTTCTGGGTAAGGGCAGTGGTCAGCCGGTTTGTTACCGGGTCATAGGTGTAGGTCCTCTTGATGGAGACATTTCCCGATTTGGGATAGACGGCCTGGGCGGGTTGACCCAGGGCTGTAAAACCCGAATAATCCGCCAGATGGCCTCCAGTGGCACTATCCTTCACATAGAGCAAATTTCCGGCCACGTCGTATTCATAGCCATAGGTCTTCTCCGAAGGGCTCCCGGCCAAATATTTTAGGCTCAACGTCCTCCCGGCACTGTCAAAGGTCCTCTCGAAGACCGGCGTACTGCTGCCTACCTTCTTCAAGCTCCTTTTGCCCCGCTGCATCAGATCGTATTCCAGCACCCAGTCCTCATTGGCCATCCCTCCGGAAACCGAGCTTTTAGTCAGCTTCCCCGTAGAAAAGGGCCCCGCCGGATCATCATAGGAATAGGTTATGTTGTAGGAGGGGTAAACCTTCTGAATGAGCCGGTTCAGGGCATCATAGCTGAAGGTGATCGTCTTGCCTTTGGCATCGGTCTGGGAGGTGAGATCGTCTATATTATTGCAAATAAAGATCCAATTGTCCATATCGGGTCGTCCATCGTCTTTTCTTAGGCAAGCTGTCATAGCTCATGAGATTATAGAAAATCCGATCTTCCTGGAGTTATCTATCCTATTTTGTGATACCGTACTCCACTTGATATTTATATGAAGAATCCCAAATTATTCCCTGAACGTTATAATAAATATATTTGCCGTCATTAGAAATTCTTACTCCGTAAACTTTGTTGATAACTTCGCTATCACTTCGGAGTCTACCGCCAAGATGAATAACGGCCCATTTTAACTCTGTTTTAAGTTGACCGGAACGTGAGGCTCCATGTTCCTGTAAAAAATTTTTCCAAACTCTTTTCATGTCATCAATTTTTATATATTCTCTTCCGGCTTGATATACTGTTAATCCCTTTTTTGGATATATCCACATTTCTCTGTCAGTATCGAAATAGTATATTACAAGACCATCAATCCAGGTCCTTTCTGTTAAAATTTCGGCCATATTAGCATCAAAAAATCTCAATTCCGCAAATGGTCTTCCTTCCCGATAAATCATGTTCCCGACGACAGAAACCTTATTCCTTTCAATGGGATATACTTTTGAATTTTGTTTTAAGCCGCACCCCGATAGAACAACTATTAAAATACCAGTTAATATAATAAATTTTTTCATTATTACCTCCACCACCAATAAGATCGGGGTCCTGAATAATTATGATAGGCGTTATATTGTGAAGGATTCCAAACGTCCTGACCGAGTCTTGTTGTGCAGTTGTTAGTGAAAATATTGTAATTATGAAGATATGATTCTCCAGACCAAGGTACATTCTTTTGAACAAGCGTGGCAAAGCGACCTGCTTCGGGTAATTTTTCAACATCTTGGGTATGCCACGTATGAGAATTTCCATCTCCCAATAATGCCACCAAATGCCAAAAAATATCAGCAAGCGATGAACGAGCTGGAGATAAGACATATACGTCACTCTTTCCCTGAGTCAGAGTATTCCATTCAGGCGAACCCTGCTCAGGAATTTTAACCTGATCACCATTGGAACCGCTTATAGTAAATGCAGAGCTCAAAGCACCTCCTCCGAAGGAATATAAAGCGCTTTCACCGGCACACTCAGGTCCGCACTCTGCATATCCGGAAATAAAGCCGCCTCCAGTTGCTGCAAGGGCACCCGGAACACCGGCCGAAACCAAGCCACCGGTTACACCACCGGCAACAGCGCCAAAAAAGAGCCCCGAAGCCATGCCTTTCGCAATATCACCGCCATTTACAAGAGCTGACAATCCACCCCCTGTTGCTCCTCCCGCAGCACCACCTACGGTTACACTTGCCATCATCGCAGTGGCTCCCTGTCCGCCGGCAGCCCCATAGACTGAAAGTCCGGCTCCATAACCAGCCAAACCGGCGATGGCTCCGATTGCCGCTCCTGTGATCATCGCCCCGAAATTCCAATTGCTCCGAGCTCCGGCGCTGGCAGCGCCTATTACCGCGCCAATGATGACGGGAACGAACCAGGCAAGATGTCCATCGGGGTCTATAAATGCCAACGGCTTATTGGCCACATAGCTATACCGGTTCAAGGATTGAGGATCACTCGGGTCCGGAACGATACTGTCGGGGGAGACAAACTTCCCCAAAACAGAATCGTATAACCTGGCCCTGAAATTGTATAACCCCAGTTCCTGATCTTCTTCCTGATCCGTGAAGGTATAAGAGACATTGGGAAAGTTCGGATCATCGTCCCGGGTCTCGGAATAGGTCCCGAAGGGATAGTATTCCAGGCGCTCCTTGCGCGCCCCCGTCTGGTCGGTGACGATGGTGGCCGAACCGAGATGATTGTCGTAGTAATATTGGGAATTCCCGTCTGCCCGGATAGAAGCCACCCGCTCGCCACCGGCATAGACGTGGATAATCCCCACCCCGTTTCGCTCTTCATAAAGGCCCCCGAAGTAAATCACGTCCTGACTGGTGACATAGTTATGCTTCTTTACCCGGTTCCCGTTACCGTCATAAGTGAACCCAATAAAATTGTTTCCGTTCTTCTGGATGATATCGGGTTTGTTGTCATAATTGTAGCTGACTGCCAGAGTATCCCCACCGGATACGGCCCTCTGGGTCATATTGCCATTTAAATCGTACTGAAGACTGATATTTCCGGCCGATCGGGCCGCATGGGGTTTATCCCCGTAGTTGTAGGTGTAACTTCCCAGATCCGTTTTAAAGGTGATATTGCCAATGGCATCGTAGTTATAGACCAGATTGGCCGGAGCGGTGCCGTTCGGATTGTCATGGATCTGGAGAGGATTTCCATTGGGGTCGTACTGGTATTCGAGTTTTTTGTAGGTATCGACCAAGGTCCCTCCCTCCCATTTCTGGGTAAGGGCTGAGGTCAGCCGGTTTGTTACCGGATCATAGGTGTAAGTCCTTTTAATGGAGATATTTCCAGACTTGGGATAGACGGCCAGGGTCGGTTGCCCCAGGGCCGTAAAACCTGAATAATCCGCCAGATGGCCTCCAGTGGCACTATCCTTCACATAGAGCAAATTTCCGGCCACGTCGTATTCATAGCCATAGATCTTCTCCGAAGGACTCCCGGCCAAATATTTGAGGCTCAACGTCCTCCCGGCACTGTCAAAGGTCCTCTCGAAGATTGCCGAACTGGCTCCTGTCGTCTTCTGATTCCTCCTGCCCCTTTGCATCAGGTCGTATTCCAGCACCAGGTCCAATCCCAATCTGCCATAACATATTTTATTCTGGATTAAGTATTATATCCTTCTTTTCAATTATGATGTGTTTTTCCTTCTCTTTCATAAAAACATCTAAGGTCGAGTTTCGATTAATAGAAAACACGCCAGTCTTGGAGAATTTTCATTACACTATATACTCGGCCAGCATTTATGTGGGCTACGTATTCAGATATTCGGTCAGTCTTTTGGAGTGAATTTATAATTTTTTCATCTGATATTTCCCGATTGGGTCTTCAACGTATCTTGTTTCAACTGAATTTACGGTTTTGGAGATTCTGTTTCCAACCCCATCATCCTTATAATTGTACGTGTTCCCTCGCTTGGGGGGAAAAATGGAGACGCACAAAAATATATGCATTATTGCACAATTTTTTGGGCGATGGAACTGACGTCTTATGGCAGTTCTAATAAGGAATACGCATAAAATAGGGTGCACATCATTTTTTTTGTGAAAATTGTTCAATTATTGTTATGGTGCACTAATAGTCCAATTAGTGTCACCTACTGCTCCTGGTGAGTTCCCGGCAAAAAGAGAAATTCCATTTATCAGCCAAATATAGACCTCTCCGGTGGCATTATGTCGCCAGAGGATATCGGCCTTACCGTCTCCATTAAAATCTCCGACTCCCTTAATTGCCCAGTTCGGGTCAACAGTACCCGGTGACCCTTGCCCCGAAATTGTTGTTCCATCCATCAACCAGATAAATAGAGTGCCTAAAGAGGAATGTCGCCAGAGGACATCGGCCTTCCCATCTCCGTTGAAATCACCAACCTTATGAATTTGCCAGTTTAAATCATCGACATTTGCCGACGATCCCTGGCCGATAACCGAAAGTCCATCCATGGACCAAAGGTACACCATTCCGGCAGCATGTCTCCAGAGAATATCGGCCTTACCATCTCCGCTAAAATCGCCAATACCTTGAATCTCCCAACTTGTTGCGACCGACCCCAGAGAGCCATGTCCGGTTAAGCTGGTCCCATTCATCAGCCAGACATATACTTCTCCACTGCTGACATGCCGCCAGAGTATGTCCGCTTTCCCGTCTCCATTGAAGTCTCCGACTCCTTTGATGTCCCAGTTCTGGTCCCCTGCGGTAGCGGGTTGACCTAAGCCGATAATCGAGTATCCATCCATGAGCCAGATAAAGACTTTCCCCGATACGGCATGCTGCCAGAGTATATCGGTCTTTCCATCTCCGTTGAAATCCCCGAATCCATTGACAGCCCAGTTCAGGTCGCCGACGGCCCCGGAAAATCGAACATAATCAATGGAAGTACCGTTCATGAACCAGATTACATTCTCTCCGGAGTTGACATGGCGCCAGAATATATCGGCTTTCCCATTTCCGTTAAAATCAAAGTTTGTGGAAGGGGTTGCAAATATTCCATCCGACCCATAAGTGGTTCCCATACTATTATTGGTCACTAAACAATAATGATAGGTGGTATTGGAAGCCAGCCCGGTTAAACTGGCTGATACGACCACATTGCTTATGCCACTGCCGGCGGATATGGAAGGTGTTGTATTCCCATAGGCTGTGGTTTTCCCCCAGACAAAAGAATAGGTCGTTTCCAACCCCTGGGGGTTAACGGTCCCGTTTAAAGTGGCCGTGTGGGGAGTCACATTAGTGGCTGCATCCGTTGATAAGCCCGAATCATAGATGAAGACATCCATTTTTCCGTTTGTGTCTCCAGGCACCAAATTGGTAGCATGTGATCCAAAGGCCACATAGCGCCCATTAGCTGATATGGCTGGAGACCAAGAATAACCATTTGCCTGGGTCCCGTCCGAGGCCACCGAGACCCGGGTGGTCTTGCCGGTCTGCCGGTCATAGGCAAAAATATCTTCCTGGCCGTTCGTATCTCCTGGTACCAAATTAGCAGCATAGGATTTAAAAACTACATACCTTCCATTGGCTGATATGGCTGGAGACCAAGAATAACCATTCGCCTGGGTCCCGTCCGAGGCCACTGAGACCAGGGTCGTCTGCCCGGTCTGCCGGTCGTGGACAAAAATATCAAGTCCATTTTTCGTATTTGCTGGTACAAAATTAGTAGCTGAAGATTGAAAAACCACATACCGCCCATCGGCTGAAATGGATGAACCGTAAGAACTATCATTCGCCTGAGACCCGTCCGAGGCCACCGAGACCAGGGTCGTCTGCCCGGTCTGCCGGTCGTGGACAAAAATATCATATCGGCCGCTCGTATCTCCGGGCACTAAATTGGAGGCAAAAGACGTAAAGGCCACAAATCGCCCATCGCCTGATATGGATGGGTCCCAGGAATCATTGTTTCCCTGGGTCCCGTCCGAGGCCACCGAGACCAGGGTCGTCTGCCCGGTTTGCCGATCATGGACAAAAATATCTGACCCGCTGTTCTTATCTCCAGGCACCAAATTGGCAGCAGTAGAAGTAAAAGCCACAAATCGCCCATCACCTGATATGGATGGACTGTAAGAATTATCAATCCCCTGAGACCCATCCGAGGCCACCGAGACCCGGGTCGTCTGCCCGGTCTGCCGGTCATGGACAAAAATATCTTTCCGGTTGTTCGTATCTCCGGGCACCAAATTAGCAGCAGCAGAATCAAAGGCTACATATCGCCCGTCCAGTGAAATGGACGGATTTAGAGAAACACCATGCCCCTGGGTCCCGTCCGAAGCTACAGAGACTTGGGTGGTCTGCCCGTTCAGACGGTCATGGACAAAGATATGATATGTGCCTTTGATAGTTCCTGGTGTCAAATTAGAAGCCCCGGATACAAAAGCCACATATCGTCCATCGGCTGAAATGGACGGGAAATGAGAATCTTCATTGGCCTGAGTCCCATCTGATGCCACCGAGACCCGGGTGGTGATTCTTGCCTGGGAGGTAAAAGGAAAGAAAAAACTTGAAATATACAAAAGAATAAAGGTCATAACACCAAGGGATATTTTGGAAATCTTGCATTCCAATCGATCCATAGTTAACTCCTCCCCCTAAAGAGTTTGCCCTTACTCCCTTTTTTTATTTTTTGTAATGGATGGCTTCATGAATTAGTTATCATCCCGATAATAACCGGAGTCCAAAAAAGCAAAATCTATGCCATCGAATCATAATTTTATAATCCTATTATTTCAATTAGTTATATTGACATGAGGGGGAGAGGGAAAATGGAGATGCACAAAAATATATGCAATACTGCACAAGATTTTTGGCGTAATTTGTCGGATTTTTAAAAAAATTAACTTCAGGCCAGGATAAAATCCTATTAGAGATGAAGTTGGAAGAAGGAGCCTACTCCAATTTCCACCGATCAATCAAATTTTTAAAGGAAATTCGGGATGCCGATAGCGTACCTGTTTTCTCCTTGACCCTGTATTTTTCTTATTTTATACTCTTTAATCGTGTAACCCGTGAAATCCGTGCCAAAATTCTAATTTCGAACTAAACCAAGAGAGATCCATTGACTGACCAAGACATCCGCTGGATTCAGAGACTTAATCATTTCAATAAGGCCTTTTCGCAACTCAGAGAGGCATTTGAACTGGCACGGCAACGTCCTCTTTCAAAACTCGAAGAGCAAGGTCTGATACAAGCTTTTGAATATACCCATGAATTAGCCTGGAAAACCCTGAAGGATTTTCTCGAAAGTCGTGGTGTCGGGACGTTGTATGGGTCCAGGGATACGATACGTGAAGCCTTTAAAACAGGATTGATTGAAAACGGTGATGCCTGGATGGACATGATCAACAGCCGAAATCTGTCTTCTCACACCTATGATGAAATTACGGCCGCAACCATCGTTTCGGCCATTCTGAAAGATTATGGTCCGGAATTCGAAGCATTTCACATTAAAATGGAACAAATGAAGCAAGAATCCGCATGAAATACGGCCTGAAAGAATCCACCATCCAAAGAATCAATGCTGTTTTTGCACGCCACCCCCAGATACAGAAAGCGGTTTTATACGGATCACGGGCCAAAGGGTCCTTTAAAAACGGATCCGACATTGACCTGACTCTCCAGGGAAGGGAAATCTTGACCCCAGGGGTACTGTCCAAAATCTTACATGAACTGGACGAACTGCTCCTGCCCTATACCATTGACCTGTCCCTATATGCACAAATTCAAGATCCTGATGTGCTTGATCATATTAAACATGTTGGGATTATTTTTTATGAAAAAGCGGGACAAAATTTAGAAACAAAAGAGAAGTGACAGTAGGCCCTCTTTATGTTAGGATTAATTGTATAAATACAAGGTTATTTTAATAAATAACATTTAATTATACAAGGTAAAAATCAAAAAAACGATGCCAGTTTTATTGAGTGGGATTGGACCACTTCTGAACGTCCTGGCTGTGTTTAATATATCCATTTCATATGGATAAATTAATTCTTCCGTTTTTCCCTTATTCGTAGTATAAAGTAATATTACTTCTTTTCTTGAACTCACCTGCTATAATTTCCCTTGAGGTAAAAAGATTTGAAATATTCGATAGCTAAACAGGGTCGTATTTTTATCATCCGCCTGGAAGACGGGGAGATACTCCATGAAACGCTGGAACGGTTCGCCGTCGAGCAGGGGATTAAGGCCGCTTATATGATCGTCCTCGGCGGGGCGGACGGCCAAAGCCGATTGGTGGTCGGTCCGGAAGACGGGCAGGCGACCCCGGTTAATCCTATGACTCATGCGCTGGAAAACATCCATGAAATCGTCGGGACCGGGACGCTCTTTCCGGATGACGAAGCAAAACCGAGCCTGCATATGCATGTGGCCGCAGGGCGCCGGGACTCGACCATAACCGGTTGCGTGCGGGCCGGGGTGAAAACTTGGCAGGTGGCCGAGGTGATACTCATCGAGATGTTGGACTGTACGGCCGTCCGGAAACCTGACACAGACTTGGGTTTCAAGCTTTTAAATCCATAATAGCCCCGTTCTATGATTTAAGGTCGAGACCTATTGTCAGGCAAGATGCCTGACCTATTTTAATTGAATTTACCCTTTGCAATAGCTCAAGGGACAAAGAAATCAATAGATTTGGAAGGTCTATTAGCTTTTTCTTAAACCTTGAACCTTGTGCCTTGCGCCTTTTTTTTATTATGAAACAGATAAGAAATTTCAGCATTATCGCCCATATTGATCACGGCAAATCCACCCTGGCCGATCGCCTGATCCAATTTACCGGGCTGGTGGATCAACGGGGGTTCCGGGACCAGATCCTGGATACCATGGACATTGAACGGGAACGGGGCATCACCATCAAGAGCAACACCGTTACCCTCCCGTATACCAACAAAAAAGGGGAAGCCTTAGACCTGAACCTGATCGACACACCGGGCCATGTCGATTTTTCCTATGAAGTGTCAAGG
>JACRBX010000329.1 GCA_016219225.1 Deltaproteobacteria bacterium | reverse complement strand
GTGATTCTAAAAGGTTTGGGAAAAGCCCTGGACCCCGGCTTTCGCCGGGGTGACGGCTACGCGGGTTTTGGTTTTTGTTTGTGAGCCCCTTTGAGGGGCTTAAATATTCAAGCCTCCGGCTTTGCCGGAGGTCGTCTGACTTCTAACTGCCAACGGGTCAACCTGACCGGAAGATGCTCTGTTTATCCCCATCGTTGCGGGGGCTGGCAGGTTAACCTTAACATTGGCGGCAACTGCGTCGTCGCCAATACGGCATTTCCGCTGTCGGTGGCATGTCCCTAGTTGGCGCCGCCACAGCGGCGCCAACTAGGCCATTGGCGAGCAAATAAATTGATATGTTAAAAATAATTCCTGCAGAAACAGTATTGAATACATATCAGCGGATTGAGGATTCGCTTTATCGTGTCCTTCAGTATGTTCCATATTGCGAAAACCATAAACAAGTTTGGTCTGATTATCTTGTAACAGTCATTTTAGAAGCATGTAGTCTTCTTGACTCCTTATGGCGTGCTCAATCTTGGCCATCATTATGTGTACAAAAGGGCAAAAAAAGGAATGATCTTACAATGCTCGATTATTTCAAATATTATGGTGAATATATGGAGCCGAAGTGGGTAGTTTTTTGGGCCGAAGAACCTTTAAAGAAATATCCATTCAAAGGATGGTCAAAAACGGGAAAATATATAACGAGAGATGACCAGGACTTTCTTGATTGGTGGACAGCCTACAACAGACTTAAACATGATCGTTTGCAAAACAGAACAGAAGCAACTTTACATAAAGCGGTTAGAGCCGTTAGCGCCCTTTTTTTGGCAATACTAAGATGCGAGGATTGTCGTACTGCAATTTTACAAGCTGGCTGGCTCACCGGTGAACGCGATAGGCCAGAGTGTTACTTAGGTGAGGACTCGCCAAGCGACAAAGAGGCTTTTGCAGCAGCAGAGACAAAGCTTTTCACATATGCAGTTGGGTGGGGCAAAGAGCCTGTGCCAAAGAGAAAAGAATGGTCTGGCCCTGCTAGTGACAGATTTATTCGGTGGTTTTATCAAGAATGAAAGAATCGCCAACCAGTCAATCCAGCGGATCGGCTAAAATCGGGCCTCCCGCTGATTTTCTTGTTATGAAAGGTAATTATGCCTACAATTCCTAAACAAGTAAAATCTCGTTTTAAAAATTATTTGGCCAACGCCCAAAACAAAATTATAATCGCAGAAAAACAATTTATAGAATCAAATGGAAAACTATTAAATGCATTTAAATATATAGCCTGTAATATTTTTGGGTTTAATGAACAAACAGAATTAACAGATTTGTCAATCCCCGGAGCAAAATATTACTATTTGGGTGTAAAAAATGGAAATGAAATCAAATATTTTATAGAAATAGTCCCTCCCAAAATGAATTTTAAGGATGATCCCTTTATTAAAACAAGCGATTTTGCAATACATAATAATATTGAAAGATTTGTCAGAACAAACGGCACAGTTTGGGAAATATATAGAAATAGGTGTGTGCAATCTAATGAATATGGACAAGAACAAATAAAAGAATGTACTTTTAATTTGCTTGACCTAAATCTTAAAAATGACGATTACTTGACAGATTTATTTGTTCTTTGTAAAGAATACCCCAATAAAGAAATTATTACTGATTTGTATAACAGAAATCAGTGGTTGGGTTATCTAAATGAAGATAAAAGTTCTATTGATTATATGATTCTTTTGCGTTTATCTCTGTATGAGGGTAATTCTGAAAAAGTTCATGTTCCACTTTTTAATGTAACATATTGGTCAGATCAGCCTTTACTTGCTCGGCAAAATGCAGAAAAGTCCATCGATAAATATTTGAAAGATAGATATGGAAGAGAATTTGATAATGAACACAAGTTTGTAACTGTCGCATCGTATGAAGAAAAAGATTATTTAAGGGAAAAAGTTCCTGTATGGTGGTAATAATAAAACGCGGACGTTAAGGGAGAAGGACTATGGAGTTCGTGGCTCTTGATTTCGAGACGGCAAATGCGGATATGTCCTCTATCTGCCAGCTTGGGCTTGTGCACTTCAAGGACGGATCGCTTCAGGAAGAATGGAAGACTTATGTTGATCCAGAGGACTTCTTTCATGAAATCAATGTTTCGATCCACGGGATTGATGAGACCATAGTAAAGGGCGCTCCGAAATTTCAAGATATTGCAAGTCGCATATGCGGCTACCTGGATGGTCGAGTTGCCGTTTGCCACACCCACTTTGACAGAGTGGCGATTCATCAAGCTTGTTTAAAGCATGACCTGCGTGAGCCTACTTGCACTTGGCTCGACTCAGCCCGCGTGGCACGAAGAACATGGGAACAATTCGCTTATCGCGGGTATGGCCTTGCAAATGTGTGCACTGTTATAGGATATCAATTTGCACATCATGATGCTCTTGAGGACGCAAAAGCATCGGCACACATTCTTCTCGCCGCTATTGAAAAGACAGGGATGGATTTGAATAAATGGCTACGGCGCGTAGAAAAAAGTATCGGCTTTCCATATCGGTCTGGTAATGTTGTCCGAGATGGCAATCCTGAGGGTGCTCTTTATGGTGAAACACTGGTTTTCACAGGAGCTCTCAGTATTCCACGATGGATGGCTTCTGAAATGGCCGCGAAGACCGGTTGCGCGGTTGCCGCTGGGGTTAACGCGAAGACTACAATTCTTGTCGTAGGAGATCAAGATGTTAAGAAACTTGCGGACCATGAGAAAAGCTCGAAACACAGGAAGGCAGAGCAACTGATTCGAAAAGGTCAATCGGTGCGTATTTTAATGGAAGGTGACTTTAAGAAATTGGTAGACTTTGCTTGTCTGCCCTGAAGGCTGAAAATGGGATTATAGGCGTTGCCCCTGTCGGGCCATGTCCCGGCTGACGTCGCCGTAGCGGCACCAACCAGGCTATTGGACATTGATGTCACTCGCTTGTAAGGCTCTTCTGCCCCGCAAGATTCGTGCCACGGATCAACGCCGCATTAGGGGCGGATAAAGGAATAAAAGTGGGGTTTTGCACCTATTGTGGTAAACCTGAGCCGAAGACAGCGGACCACATTCCGCCGACATGCCTTTTTCCGTCGCCCCGGCCTTCGGATCTCGTCACCGTGCCAAGTTGCCTCGACTGCAACAAAGGCGCGTCCAGGGACGATGAGTACTTTCGAATGATGCTGGTGATGCGGCGCGACGTCACGCATCCGGCCATACCGAAGCTTCTGGACGCAGTTCACCGAGGACTCGGAAAGCCTCGGAAGCGAGGCATGCTTCACGGACTGCTTCGAAGCATGAGGGCCGTGTCCGTGAAAACGCCTACTGGTCTCTATGTCGGTCGCGCTGAGGCGTACGATGTAGATTTGGAGCGCCTTGGCCGAGTTGCTGACCGAATCGTCAAAGGGCTGTACTTCAAGGAATTCGGTACGCGCCTGCCGAGTACCCACGAGGTTTGCTCATTTGCAGAGTCCGGTCTCACAGGGATCGATTCAGATATACGCTCAACTATCGGCCAAACCGTGGCGAGGCTTGTGTCGAAGTCGCCAAAGGTCATCGGGGAGGGGGTGTTTGAATATTGGTTTCAGGCTACGCCAGAGGACCCGGCAACAACCGCTTGGCTGATGCGCTTTTATGCCGTTGAGTCGTTTCTTTGCATTACCGCGCCTCACAGCGGGAGGCCCGCTGCTAATAGCGGGGAGTCGGGCCACGCGAACTATTTGATATAATGAATGTCATTGTTAATTTTGTCCTCTAAAAATGGTCTATATTGCGTTTTTAAGGGCAAAAAGGTGGCTTTTCGGAAAAACGTATGGCAAGAGCAAAGCGACATTTTATTCCCCACCAGATCTGGCATATCACCCATCGAGGGGTAGCATTGGGTCCGGCCCCAACTAAAAACCAACACAACCAAATCCAACAAATAAAAAAAGAAATTCTTTCTGTATCGTTAATAAATCTGGTGAAATTTTGTTTGCAAGAGAGAACACCCCCTGTGTTTTCCCATTTCCGAATTAAAGGAAACTCCATTAAATTTGCCGAATATTAAAAAGTATGGTATTTTTTTTCAGGCGAAGGACCTGAGCAAACCGTTCGAACCGGCCTCCGGAGGAAAGGGGATTTTGGAATGGTTAAAGAAATTGGAGATGTTGCTTTTGAAAAAGAAGTTGTCGGAAACGAAGAGCCCGTTCTTTTATTGATTTATGCCCCCTGGTGCGGGGACTGCAGACGGATCATGCCTGTTATAAATGATTGCTCGGAATTGCCGGAGTTTAAGCAGGTTTGTTTTCGGCAAATGGATGTCGATAAAAATCCGCAGACCAAAAAGAATCTGAATGTTGAGCGGTATCCGACCCTGTATCTGTTCAAGAATGGTCGGAAGGTGGCGGAACGGACAGCCGAAGTGCCGGCTGAAGAACAAAAGGCGATAATTCAATCCATTTTGGGGGGTTGTTGAACAGGGACGGCGAACGCATTTCCCTGGTAAGGGACCGGTTCGTCGGCAAGGATCGCTGAAGGAGGGGTCGAGTGAAGAACGACCGTGAACGCTTGCGCGAGTCCTATCGGCCAGAACGGGTTCGCGTCCTCTTCGTAGGGGAGGCCCCGCCTGCTTCGGGGGCATTCTTCTATCGAAGGGATTCGGGGCTCTACCGGGCGCTCTCGACCACCTTCGAGGAGGCCTTCCCCCGGCTCCGGGGCCGCGATTTCCTGGCAGTCTTTTGCGACCTCGGGTGTTATCTGGTGGACCTGTGCGGGCGTCCGGTGGATCGTCTCGAGCCCCGGGAGCGCAAGAAGGTGCGCCGGATGGGTGAGGCGAGGCTTGCGGAAACAGTGCGCCGGCTGCGCCCACTCGCGATCGTCGTGTTGCTCCGTTCGATCAATGAGAATAGCGCACGGGCGGAGGGGGTCGCAGCTTGGAGCGGGGTGCGCATCGTGGTCCCCTATCCCGGGCGTTGGGTGCGCTGGCGCGACGAGTTCAGGGAGATCCTGGTGCCGGTGCTCCGCCGCTGGAAGCGGGATGAAACTCTCGGCAGGATGTGATTACGTGTCAGCCACAGGCGCGTTGCAGACGGTTTAACCTTTTCCGGACCCAACCTTTCTCTGGGGTACCGGCGTGGGAATTGAATTTCGCTTAAGGGTGGACATTTAGGTTACTCTAAGCCCGAAGGGCATTGAGAAAAAATAGAAAGGAGAAACAAAACCAATGACAGGAATGATAGGATGGTTCGTCTTATATTTGGTCGTTTTTATTGCTCTGCTCCTTATCCTTCGCGGTTTTTGTTTGATTGGGGCCAATCAAGTCGGCATCCTTACTAAGAACATGTTTGGCAAAAAAATGCCTGAAGGACAAATAATCGCCCGTCATGGGGAAATCGGGGTTCAGGCGAGCACTTTGATGCCCGGGCTCTATTGGAGGCTGCCCATAGTCTGGTCATTTACCAAAGTTCCAGTAGTGACGGTGGATATTGCCAGTATCGGTATCGTCGAATCCATTGACGGCGAGCCGCTCCCTAAAGGTAGAGTGTTAGCCGACGAAGTCGAGTGTAATCAATTTCAAGACGCGGAGATGTTCTTAGCCAACCATGGGAAGAAGGGACCGCAGGTTGGAATTCTACGTCCAGGCACCTACCGGATCAATTCCAGGCTGTTCAATATTACCAAAGCTCCCGCGGTAAAAGTAGCTGAGAATACCATCGGTATCGCCGTTGCTAAAGATGGCATTCCCCTGCCGACTGGCTATGTCATCGCCCCGAAGGCTCTAAATGATGACGGTACCGAAGCAGACCACAAAGCTTATCAAAATGGGCAGCTCTTTATCGATAGCAAAGGATACCGGGGGCCACAGTTGGATACCCTGCAACCGGGAATATATTACATCAATCCGGACTTATTTGATATTAAAGTTGAAAGTGTAGCCGAGGTCCTTCCAGGTTATGTGGCAGTAATCAGGTCCAACGTGGGGTTGGAGTTGGAGAGGACACCCGAAGGGCCTGATCGACCTACCGGTGAAGGAAAATTCAGTGGTCCGATCCATGAAGATGTTGAGAAAATACTGATAACCGATAAATACACTCGCGGCATCTGGAGAGAGCCGATAGCACCTGGGAAATACAATCTGAATGCCATTGCTTTTTCCGCTTATCAAGTGCCTACTTCCGCCGTTACCATCGATTGGGCAACCGAGGGAAGAATCGGGACAGAGGTCAAGGGAGTTAAACCAACGGAGGCTAAGGCCGCGGGGGTCCTGTACAGTTTTGACCCCTTGAAGGTGACTTCTAAAGACGGCTTTCAACTGGAAGTCAATGTTCGCATGGTGATTCGAATTCAACCCGGCAATGCAGCCTACATCATAGCCAGATTCGGGTCCGTGGCCAATCTGATCGATCAAATCGTCCATCCGCTGATCGATTCCTCTTTCAGGAATAAAGCCGGCGAGAAGAAAGCGATTGACTTTTTCCAAAGCCGGACGGACTTACAGACCGAGGCACTGGCCCACGCCAAGGAGAGATTTTCCGAGTACAACGTTGAGGCCCAAAACCTACTCATTGCCTATATCGATATACCTAAGGATTTGCTGGACACTCAAACCAAGAAGGAGATCGCCAATCAGCAGCAAGCCCAGTATGACCAGGAGGCGCTGGCTCAAGAAAAACGCATCGCGGTCATGGAAAAATCCTCCCGGGCTGATAAGCAGAAAGATGTTATTGATGCCAAATTATCTATAGACATCAATAATGATAGGGCCGAAGCCAAAGTTAAGGAAGCTGACGGCAATAGACGCTCCGTGATTCTTCAAGCTCAAGGTACTAAGGAATCCACAATTCTGGTAGCTCAAGGTACCAAAGAATCCACCATACTGGTGGCTGACGGTAATTCTTACAAAAGTAAGATCGAGGGCGACGGGATTGCCGCTGCTTACAATGCTCAGAAGGAGGCTATTGGTCAGCAGAATGTAGCGATAATCAAACTTATTCAGGAGATAGCGGCCGGTAAGATTCAGATTGTGCCCCAGGTCCTGGTTGGGAGTGGAGAGGCCTCAACGAGCGGAAACCTTTTCAATGCCTGGTTATCGCAAATGATTTCCCAAAACGTACCGAAGAATGAGGGGAAAGAGATAAAGAACGATTGAATAATAAATAAGCACTAAAATTAGTGCTCTAATGACTAATTATGCTTTTAATGTAATATTTATAATGCGTTATTATTTGATATTGTTTTTAGGATGAGGTAGTCTGGTCGCCGGTAGAATCCAGCAGGTTCAAACGAAGAGGCGATCCATGAATTTTCAGGACCCATCGTTTGGGGCTAAGAATTTAAATGTATCGGATAATCTAAGATCAGAGAAGCTATCGACACTGAAAAGGAGACGTTATGGATTATTTACAGATGACCGCACCTTGCGGATTGGATTGTTTCAATTGCCCGGTTTATATCGCCCAGGAAAATCCGGATCTACGGCAAAAGATCGCCGGGAATTTGGGAATCGCCGAGGAAAAGGCCGTTTGTCAGGGATGCCGTGCGCATAATGGGACGATTCCCTTTCTAAACATGGTCGAACCCTGTCAGGTTTATCGATGCATTGACAAGAAAGGTCTTGATTTTTGCGGGGACTGTTCCGATTTCCCCTGCGACCACCTCCATCCCTATGCAGACCGGGCCTCGCAGGTCCCGCACAATACCAAGGTTTTTAATTTGTGTTTGATCAAGAAAATGGGGGTGGAATCCTGGGGGAAAACCAAAGCCAAGAGCGTTAAAGACACGTACTTTAAGGGAAAGTTCAAGTTGTAGAAGTTTGGAATCCAGAATCCAGGAGCCGGAATTCAGAATAAACCCGCAATCCATAATTGACTTCTCGTCGAAGAAGGGGAAATGTATATGGAATTAAAGGCTTACAACACTTTTTTGTTCGAAGAGATAGAACCACAAGTAGGGCTTATCACCTTGAACCGGCCGGAAAAACTGAATGCCATGAATAGGGAGATGGTCGAGGAATTGGATGAGCTGTTCACGATGTTAGCGAAGGACGATTCCCTGAGGGTTGTTATCCTTACCGGTCAGGGACGTGGGTTTTGTTCCGGTGCTGACCTGAGCGAGGCCGGTAGCAACAGCGCTGCCGTATCCAATCCGGAATCGTTTCTCCGACTGGTCCAGGAAAGGTATGCCGGTCTCATTTCGGGCCTCCGGAATATCCCCCAGCCGGTGATCGCCGCGGTGAACGGACCGGCTGCCGGAGGGGGAATGGCCCTGGCCCTGGGGGCCGATATTCGCCTGGCCTCGCCGGAGGCCTATTTCGTAGCCTCCTTTATCAATATCGGTCTTTCCGGTGGGGAGATGGGGTCTTCTTATCTGCTTCCCCGGTTGATCGGCCTCTCCCGGGCGTCAGAAATTCTCCTGACCGGTCGAAAAGTCCTGGCCCATGAAGCCGAGCGAATGGGTTTGGTCAGTAAAGTAGTGGACCACGAAAAATTGGTCCAAGAGGCCTTGATCTATGCCCGGATGATGATCAATAAGAGTGTCGGCGGTCTGAAGCTGACTAAAAAGGTTTTGGATCATAACCTGGAGACCGCTTCTTTGGCCTCGGCCCTTGAAGTGGAAAACCGGAACCAGGTGCTCATGATCTTCTCCGGAGCTTTCCATGATCGTATAGAGTCTTTTTCGAAAAAATAGCCAAAGATTCCAGGAAGAATCATAGCCCGGAAAGTCGAAGACCTTTCCTATAGATCAGGAGTCTGAGATGGCCTTTGTGTAAAGAGGCTTAAGGCCTCCCTGGAAACGGCCTCGGCGAATAGCGGGTCCTCCAGATTGGCATCAACCTCGATGATCCCGATTTCCGGGTTCAGCCTGCGACGGAGTTCCTCGGAAAATAGGCGGTCTTCTTCGGGATCATAGGTGGGAGTTCCCGGCCTATCCACCGATGACCAGCCTTGCAGCGGGATCATGATCTTGACAGGCCCTTTGGCGGAATTCAGTTTTTCCGCAAAGACTCCGGCAACCTGCCGCAGTTCATCCGGTGAAAGACGTAACCAGGTTCGAAAACCGTCCAGGTTGTATTTACGCCGCTCATGGTATTCCGGTTTATATTTGGACTTGGCCGGCGTCATATGGTTCACGCTGCAGGTCGAAACGATCTGGGGGATGCCTTTCCTTCCGGCCGCTTCCAATCGATGCGGCCCGGCATCCCGCATAAAACCGAAAAGATGCTCCCCCACTCCCCCGGGCGTGAGATCAATGACGCCCTGAAAGAAACCCTGTGCAATCATATCTTCCATGGCCCGGTCCCCGACCCCGGTGGCGGTAAGGCCGATGACCTGGAAACCTTCTTTTTCAAGAGCCGCTTTCACCGCTGCAGCGCACCGTTCAGAAGGGCTGAGCATGGTCATGGCGATGGCCTTGCTTTTATTGGATACCGGCAGTGTGACCACCCCCTGGACCATTCCCGCCAGGGCACAGGCGGCCCGGTCCAGGATGTTTTTCAGGATATCCGAAAGGCCGAATATTTCTATGACCGAATGAAAAAGAACCAAATCGGAGGTTTTGATGTACTTGGTAGAAAGACCGGGAATGGACGCCGTACAGGAAACCATGACCTTGGGAATCCCGAAGGGAAGAGAATGCATAATTTCTGTGGCCATCAGAGATCCGCTGGAGCCTCCGATAGCAATGGTACCATCGATTTTACCCTTTTCGAACCGCTCCAGGACAAGACGTTTAGCCCCCTTGAGCATGATCCTGGTAACCGCCTCCCGATCGCAGGAGTTGTGTATTTCCTCTAAGCTGCTTCTGCCGGCTTGCGCTATCTGGCCCGGAGTGATATCCGCCCTGGAAGGTTTTCCCCCCCGCATGGCCATATCCATGATATGTGGATTAAGCCCCAGGGACCGGATCTTCTCCTGCAAATACCTGACCTCTTCTTCCTTGGTATCCAGGGTGGCCATAATCAGGATATTTTTGTCCATAATCTAACCTTCAATAAAGTCCACGAATTTTTCCAACCCTTGGGAGAAGCATCGCTCTATTTCCAGGATATAATCGTCGGCATAGCCTTCCGGCCAGATCCAGGCCCCGGTTTTTGGGTCGATTTCCGGAAATTTCATGGGATCGCCGATATTCGGATGCGGGCAGTCAGGGCCAAAGATATACTCCTTCAAGACCCCTATCTCAGCCGAAGTCTTAGCCTGCAGGCCGAGTATTTCGTTTTTTAAGACCCTGTCCATGGCCAGGACCAGATCGGCCTTCCTGAGCATTCTTTTGGTCAGTTCTCTGGAATGGTATAGGGAAACATCTATGCCCTTCCCGGCCAGGTACTTGGCGGCATAGATGTTGGGGCTTTTCCCGAAATAAGGGGCCACAAAAGTGACCCCGAGTTTTCGGGCCTGCTCCAGGTAGGCCTTGGGGAAGATACCCGCCGAACCGATATCCACCTTCTCTGAGAGTTGAGGACATTTCATTTCCAGTTTCCGGCCAAGCAGGTTTTCAGCGATTAAACTTCTTTCCCGATTGCCGCAACAGACGAAGAGGATATTTTTTTTCTTTCGGGTCTCAGATTTGACAGACATGATTACAACTCGGCCTCCGCCAAGAGATCATTGGATCTGGCCTTCCTGTTTAAGCTTTTCCGTAACGATCTTAACCATGGCCTTGTTGTCGATCTTGCCGCTTTCCCCCACGAGAGGCAGGGCTTCCAATACCTCCAGCCTTTCGGGGAGCTTAAAAGGGGCGATTTTTTTGGTCTTCAAAAAATCGATCATCTCCGCGAAACTGAGATGTTCACCCTTCTTGAGCGTCACGAAGGCACAAGCCTTCTCGCCCATGGTCGGGTCGGGCATAGGCACAACGGCCACATTGGTTACCTTGGGACTGGTCAGAAGATAATCCTCGATTTCTTTGGGATAGATATTCTGTCCGCCGCGGATGATGATATTCTTTTTTCTGCCCATGATTTTCAAGTAGCCGTCTTCGGCCAGGGTGACCAGATCCCCCGGTGTGGCAAACCCATCCTTATCAAAGGCTTCAGTCATGGTCTTCTCGATATCCTTATAGTATCCGATAGAGTTCCCTGGGCCTTTGAACCAGAGTGTTCCCACGCCTCCCGGCTCAACCTGTTTTCCGGAGTCGTCCAGAATCTTTATATCAATCCCCGGGTGTAATCGGCCGACCGTGGTGTATCTCTGCTCCTCAGAAGCGGTTATTGGCACCCCCGAAATGGAACCCGTATCCTGGGTGCCGTAGGTTCCGAGGATAGGGCAGCCGAAGGTCTCTTCCGCTTTTTTTGCCAGAGGGGGAGGGAGATAACCTCCGGCCGTCTTGATGATGCGCAAAGAAGAAAGATCATACTTGTCCACAGGCAATTCCAGAAGCCCTGCCAATTGGGTCGGGACCAGGGCGATGAGGGTGACCTTTTCTTTTTCCATAAAGGCCAGGGTCTCTTCGCCGGTGAACTGATATTCCAAGGCAATCTTCGCCCCGGCCACCGGGGCCGTTACATAGGTTGGTGTACCCCCGGTTGCCCCGGCAATGGGGGCGATAGCCAGGACGCAATCTTCGGGACCCAGTTCCCAGTTCCTGATGTGGGCCTTGGCGGTCCATATGTCCCGGGCCGCAATCCGGTGTTCAATGAGCTTGGGAAGCCCGGTGGTTCCGGTCGTCGTCACCAGGAACCCTACTTCTTCCACGGCATCCATTTTTCTGGACACCAGGTCGAGGGGATCGTATTTCTGTTCGTAAGGATAATCCATGATTTTTTGCAGGGAGATGCAGTCCTTTGGTACATCCTGGCCGACCACAATAATATGCTTCAGGTTCGGTAATTCCCGCTGAAGGTCCTTGGCCATCTCATAATGGTCGAATTTCCGGTATTCTCTGGGGATTACAATCCCCGTGGCCTCCGTTTTCGTGGCAATATCCAGGATCTCCGCCTGGCGAAAGGTGGTCATTTCCGGAATGGCAATGACGCCCGCTTTTTGGCAGGCCAGACGCACCAGGACCTGCTCCACACAATTAGGCAGTTGGACCATCAGTTTGTCATCCCGTTTCAACTGCACCTCATTAACCAGGGCATAGGCAATCCGGTCAATCCTGTCCGTCGCCTCTTTCCAGGTCAGCCGGCCTCCGGCTGAATCCACCAGGGCAACTTTGTCAGGCCACTTTCTGGCATTTTTTTCCCAGTGATCAGAAAGAATCGATTTATCCCAATAGCCCTCTTTCAGATATCTTTCAATTTCTGCCGCATCATAACGTACAGGTTTCATATTAACGCACCTCTTTCCTCATGGGGAACACGTTGTTGTTTTAAAACCCGAGTTCTGACCATCGACCCTGAACCCGCTTGACCATATCCGAATCCAGGACGATGGGAATCGGTTTTTCCTTCCAATCATAAGGAATGGTGGCATCGAGCAGGAGCCTGCCGGTGATCCACCTCTGATCAATAGGGAGAGACGGGTCCAGGGGTGTGGACCTTCCCCGTTTGATGACCTGGGATCGGTTCGGCTGAAACCGGAAGGCCAGGGCATACATGACCCGGGGGATATCCCAGGGATCGATGTCATCATCGACCACGATGACGGTCTTGAGACCGTAGGCCCCCATCTCCGTGGAGATGGCCGCCGTCAGGATTTGGTCGGCATGTCCCGGATACATCTGCTTCACGGAAATGATAGCGAGAAAGCGTCCGGCAGCTTCAGGAGGACAATAAACCGCTTTGAGGCCGGGGATTTTCATGTCCACGAGCTGCTGCCAGAGGGAAGCACCATAGGCCAGGGCCAGGGCCATATGAGAATCGGTCACGGCCCGGCCGACGGTGGTGGACATGAAGATGGGATTGTTCCGGTGGGTCACACAATTGACCTTGATAAAATTTCTGGGGTCGGTGCCGACGCCGGAATAATAACCGGTATATTCCCCGAAAGGACCTTCGGGCATAAAGGCCTCGGCATCCACTTCGCCCTCAACGACAATCTCGGCCGTGGCCGGAACGATCAGGTCATTGGTCTCGCACTGGACCACCTCGATGGGCTCATTCCTTATGGAGCCGGCCAGATCGTATTCAGACACAAAAGCGGAGAGTCTGGCCCCACCCATGATGAACAAAAGAGGATCGCAGCCCACGACCACCGCTACGGGCATAGGCTTTTTCATGGCCTGGTATTTCTTGAGCATGATATCGGAATGTTTCCCTTTGATAAACTGGGTGCCCAGGATGTTTTTCCCCAGCAACTGAAGCCGGTAGGTTCCCAGGTTGACCCAACCGGAGTCCGGGTCTTTGGTGACCACAAAGTGAGCCGTGCCGAAGAATCGGCCGCCGTCCCGGGGATAGAACTTAGGCGCCGGGAATTTGAAGAGGTCCACGGCATCGCCGGTCATCTTGTTCTCTTTACAGGGGCCGGAATCCACAAGTTTCGGCGGGATCCCTTTTTTCCCCTTCTCAACCCACTGTTCCATGAGCTGGACCAGGGTGGAGTCCGGAGGCATACCCATGATGATGGCCAGTCTTTCCGTAGTGGTGCAGGTGCTCATCAGGAGGGGCGAACTATATCCCTTAATGTTCTCAAACAACAGGGCCGGCCCCTTGTTTTCTTCATTCAGCTTGGCGATATGGGAGGCTTCAAGATCCCAATCCACTTCAGCCTTGATCCGATGCAGAATCCCTCTTTCCTCACACTTGGCGATAAATTCTCTCAGGTCTTTCATTTTAATAGCCTCCTTAAATTAAAATATGATTTCTGAATGATTCATTTTACCCATTTTGTCAATTTCATAATTTTTATGGAACTCATAAGGAATAGTTATGGATGGGTTGTTTATTGAAGATAATGTTTGGGGATCAGGGGGCAGGGATCGGGGGCCGGGGGAAAATCATATATCTTCCGCTGTCCTCCGAACTTGAAACTTGCATCTTGAAATATTTTTTGTGTTACCACGGAAGAGGAAAACGTGTTTCTCCGAACTCCGAACTTCCTTTTGGTTTTAAACCCTCATACCTCAGAAAGCATCACGGTTTTTTTGCCGGCCCCCGGCCCCCGGCCCCTGCCCCCTGACCTTTCAGCGGGAGGGGACAGCCATCCTGTTAATCAAACACTCTATATTCTGAAGGGGGGACTCTTCCAAAGATAAGCCTTTCAGGAGTTCGAGAAAGGCTTGGGCCGGCGTTGAGAGATGCTGGGTTCTCAAATAGGCGAGGTTGACATCCGAGTGAATTTGGCAGTCTTTTATGGGAACGGTGACCAGTTTCCCTTCTTCAAGTTCTTTTAAGATTCCTGATTTTACCAAAAAAGAGATCCCCGCCCCACGAATGACCAGTTGTTTGATGAAGTCGGTATTGGTTGTTTCCATGGAAATATTGGGGACAATCCCCTTTTGGGCCAAAGCTTCATCCAAGGCTTTCCGGGTGCCGGAACCCCTCTCCTTGATGATGATCGGTTCCTGAGCGATTTCAGCTAACGTCACGGATCTCTTTTTGGCGAGGGCATGATCCGGAGGCATGAGAACCAAAATATCCTCCCGGCAAAAGGGGACATAACAGATCTGGGGATTGTCTTCAATTTTAGCGATGATGGCAATCTCGTTTTGAAAATCCAGGAGGCTGTTGGCCATTTCGAGAGAACTGCCTTCATTGAGGTGGATCTTGATGTGGGGGTAAGATTGTCTGAATCTGGTGATAAAAATGGGCATGTAGGTCCGGGCATAGGTTTTGGTGGTTCCCAATTTCAATACGCCGGTCTTTAAGGCCCGCATATCCTCGATGATATCTTCGATTTCTTTCTCATATTCAAAAATTTGATTGGCATATTGATATAGTTTTTTCCCTTCATCGGTCAGATAGATCTTTCGCCCCCTTTTTTTAAACAGCCGGAGATTGCAGGAATCTTCGAAGGCCTTCACTTGAGCCGTGACCGCCGGTTGGGTGATGAAAAGCTTTTTGGCGGCAACCGTGCAACTCTGATATTTGGCTGCCTGGTAGAAGATCCTAAGCTGGTTAAAATTGATCATGCCTGTCACCTCAGGAGAATTTCTGGAGTCAAGGGATGATCCGGGAAAGGAGAGGCGGCAATTGACCGAGGTGGTCTATATCGAGATCGGCCGGGAATCGGGCCATGTCTTCAGGTGAATCTTCCCCTCCACGAAGGTAAACGGCCAACATACCGGCGGCCCGGGCCGCCTGGACGTCATTTCTGGAATCCCCGATAAATACGATCTGTGCCGGAACGACCTGGAGCGTTTCGGCGGCTTTGATCAGTCCCTCGGGGTGGGGCTTGATGTGTTTTACGTCATTACGGGATATCACCACCTCTAAGCGACCCGAAAGATCCAGCCGGTCCATGGCCTTTCGGAGGGCCTGCGTGCCTATATTGCTTACTATGCCCATTCGAAATCCCTGCTTTCCGAGCATTTCAAGACCATCCAGCGTATCAGGGTAAAGATTCCAGCGGGACAAGGCGTCGGCGTCGTATCGGTCGTAAATGGTGCTTATAATGGCCAAAGCCGGGGAAGCTTCGTCCTGGACCTCCCCCTTCCGGATAAGATCAAAAGTGTGGTTGTAAATATGGGCATAACTTGGATTGGCTCCGTACCACTCTTTTTTGAAGCCGGCCTTCATGAGTGCCGATAAACATTCATGGACTGCCGGTACCAGTTGCCACTGAAAATCTACCAGAGTTCCTTCGAAATCGAAAAATATTTCCTTTACCCCCAGGGTTTTTTGACTACTATCCCTGTCGGACTTCTTTAGACCATTCATAATGGAACCTCTTGCGAATGTTTAAATTTGGTTAAAATAGGTCAGGCATCCTGCCTGACAAGAGTCGGATCGGCCGAAGGCCGATTGTGTTGAAACCATTAAACAGTCAGCCCCGCCCGGGCGGGGCTGACCTATTGGGTTATAGTTTTGCATAATTTAGATTTTTGAAAGAACCTTAATGGTTATCTCTATTTCGGACCTATCATAGGAAGATAGGGACCTGGTGTCAAGAAAAAGAAGGCATTCTCTCTAAACCCTCATGCCACTTGGGGGGCGCCACGAAGCCTGAAATTGGGTTTCAACGAGTAAAGAGTAACAAGTAACGAGCAACTATTGAAGATCTTGGGATGGGGAGAAGAAAAGGGGAACGGCGGGTATTCCCTGCCGTTCCCCTGGTTTTCCGAGAGGGTCAAAAATTAAGGTAACTTATTTGAAAACGGGTTTACCTAAAGGCAGTACGGGCCTTTGGAAATGCTCGGCCAATAATATGCCCCCGGCAGAATAGATGCAGAATAAACCGAATAGTAATTCCAGATAACCCGCGAGATGGCCTAATCCGGAAATAATGTATCCGTTGGGACCGATAGGGGCCCCCTGGTAGGAATAAATGCCCTCAAGCAGAAAAACCACACCAACCTCAGCGATTCCCAGCATCAAAAACCAACTCATACGCCCGAAGCCGATGGCAAAGATCTCGGTGATAATAAACAGGGTAATCCAAAAGAAGGCCATAATCTGCGGGGTGAAGGCCCCGGGTGCGGGTGCGGCAAAAATCTGGATCCATAAGGTAAAGGCCGCCCCCAGGGTAATGGTCGTTCCAAAAAGGCCGCAAATGGTGCCCAACAGAACTTCCCCTCTTTTAAAGGCGATGATTCCGCCGATCAGTTGTGGGAGAAAGCAGGAGATCAGCACCCCCACCATAAGAGGAGCGGAACTGGCCGGAATAAAGCCGGCACGAAATCCCCCTAAACAGGCAATTAACACGGCCACGGACAAAATGGCAAACGGTGCGGCATTGGCCCATCCTTGATTCTGTTCTTGTGACATTTGTTTTCTCCTTTTTTTAGTTGTACAGGTTGACATTTTAAAGCACAGCATCGACTGCTGGTTTTCCAACATCTCTCTTCTGCAAGGGGTTCGACTTTTCATCAATGGACTTAGCGACGCAGGGGAGCATCGTGAGTCATTTCAGCCTGACTCCGGTGATGAGTTGGTTAATAACCCGATCCATGGCATCCTTCTTTTTCTCTATTTTGGGTTTAATCTCTTTCTTAGACCAGACCGACTCGGGTCGGACTTGAAGAATGATGACATTTTCAGGAAAAGAAAGATCGGCATCTATGGCAAATTCGATGTCGTAGGGTTTGCCATAATACCGGTCAATGGCCTTTGAAATCCGGCAAATTTCTTTGAGTTCCTCTTTGTCAATGGAGAGCCGGCTACGGGCCTCCTGGGGAACATTTACCGTTTTAATCGTGCTTCCCGTTTCTTCATAAACGCACTGCACCTCCTTTTCTCCCAATTTGGATCGAATGGGTTCTAACGTGACTTTGTCTACCAGAAAATTGTCGGGAGTGACCAGGCCGCTGACGACTGCCTCTCCCAGACCATAACTGACATCCACCGAAATCTTGGAACGGTCCCCGTTCAACGGATTCAAGGTGAAGACAATCCCGGATACCCGGGAGTTGACCATCTTGGGAACGCCTACGCCGATGTTGAGGATAAAACCCAGGCCCTTGTTCATACGATAAGTGATGGCTTCCACAAAATAGGCACTGGCCCAGGTTTTTTTGATATAGTGCAGGAGATCCTCCTGCCCCCGGATATTCAGGAAGGTTTCCATCTGGCCGGGCATGGAAATGGCACCACTCGATCTGGTAGCCACCGGAACGTTTTCAACCCCGGCCAGGTCGCACAGTTTCTGATATTCCCGAAACAATTCATCGGTAATGATGGATGGAACGGAGGCCTCCTCAATGAGGTTCACCGCAAAGGCGCTGGCCTTGAGGCTGTTTTCATAGGTGACCCGGCCAAGATCCTTTAAATAGTTTTCCAATGCGGATTTGATGCCCATACTGGTAATAAAAAGATCATTGGCATAAATGGTCAGGGCGAATCCGGGGCTGGTTCGAATGCCGGCCCTGATCATCTCTCCCAAATTGGCATTTTTTTTCCCAACCAGATTGAAGTCCTTTCCCTCCAATTCATCATACCAGAGGATAATGCTTTTTTCCTTTTCAGTCATCGTGACTTCCCCCAAATCTACGTGAGCTTTGTGATCAGCGGTTAAAAGGACTTGTTCCCGGCGATCATTAAACACTCTAACTCCCGGCTCCGGGATTCCAGTATTTCATATAGTTTTAGTTAGGCCCTTTTAAGTATTTTCACCACGCCGCTATCCCCATCGATGCGAATCAGATCACCTGTCTTGATAAAGGAGGTCGCCCGCCCGGTTCCGACCACGGTCGGCAGGGCATATTCACGACAGATAATGGCCGCATGACACATGGATCCGCCGACATCCGTAACCGCGCCCTTGATCTTGGTGAAGGCCGGGGCCCAGCTTGGGGAAGTCGTCGTGGCTACCAGGATCTCCCCTTCCTGCAATTCGGCCAGCACTTCCACGGAGCGGATAACCCGGGCCGGGCCTTCTACAACGCCGGAAGAACCAGGGGCCCCCAACAGTTCATCAGTTTCCCCGCCGCCGGCTGCCGCTTCAACACCCTGGAGCCATTTTTTTAAGACGTCGGTCGTAATGCCCCACAACATGATCGAAAAGGGTTCGGTGACCACCTCCGGGGGGACGCCCAGAGCCGGCGGCGGGGTCCATTGCTTGAATTTCTCCATAACCCCTTTACGCCAGGCGATCTCCCGAGGCCAGTAGGAAGATCCTCGCGGTCTTATTCCGGTGGCCCAACTGGTCACATGATCCCAAAGGGCCTCCCGTATCTCTCCTCGTTTCAGGTACCAGATATCTTCTTTGTCCTCAATGAAGCCGACGCCATGGAGGATATCCGCTACCTGCCGCATTTTGTTCCAAAAAACGCTGTGGAACCAGTTCTCCACATAAAAAATGTGGTTTTCGGCATAGGGAAATACCCGCCGGGCAATGGAAAGGGTCTGGTCGAAGGCCTCACGGTCCTCCTCGGTTTGAATCAGGCCCCGGTATTCTTCGACCAGCTTGTCCCGCTCCTCGACCAATCTTTCGGTAGGCCGGTCGATAACCTTTCCGGCCTTCAAGGCCTTAATATGCATCCGGATGGCATCGAAAGGAATATCCAGGTTGTCGTTCCATGAGGCATCATGGTGATACCAGCCCGTGCCGGTGGAGATATGGAACCAAGGATACCGCGCCTTTTCCAGCTCGGAAAGCCAGTACTTTCCCGGAGTCGTCTTCTCTAATTCTTTCATGCACCCGGCGGCGTTAAGAGGCTTCAGAATCACCTGGTCCACATCGTTTTCAATGGCCAGTTTGGCCAGTTTGATGAGTTCGGCGTTCGGCCTCATGATCATGGCATCAATGCCTGAAACCATTTTGGTCACGGTCCCCATGGGGGTATTGGGAAAAATTTGGTCCACCGTATTGGTAAAGGTGAGAAAGGCGGCGTAGCAGAGATTGAGCATCTCAAAATGGTATTGCCAACATTTAAAGCCCATGCCGATGAGGTGGTCATATTGGTTCATCAGATGATAGCCGCTGCTGGTTCCCCTCTTTTCGAAGACCATTGATTCATCTTCTATCTCGGGAAGGGGGCGGAAGGAAACGGCTTCGAGCTCATTCAAGAGACCCTTCATCCGGGCCTCCCATTCCACGTAAAGCGTATCCCAGTTATCATAATAGTATCCGGCCCGCTTCATGAAAACAGGTACCCGGGCCTCGATCTCTTTGGGATCGGCGATACCGATGGGGGTAATAAAGACGTAGCCGTTGACGATCCGGTGCTCGATACCCTTGGCCGGAGGAACCAGGAAGGTCCGCGTATTATTCTGGGAGAGGGCCAGAAACCAGGCTTCATCCCAGAGGAGGTCAAAAGGGGGATGGGGCTCGGGGTAGTGCAGGCCGTCATAATACCAGAGCTGACTGCTTTCATGTTCGGCCCGAAGGGGATCCTCCCGGGAGAATTGATAGTGGTAGGGATACATCCTCTCCCAACCCTCGGTCCCGGGGATCGTTTCCACATCATGAGGGTCCATAAATTTTGAAGCCATGTTGTTTTCCTCCTTTTCGGTAAAAAGGTTAACGTTTATGGATTTCCTTAAAGGTCATACTCCTAAAGCCTGTACCACCTTGGTTCTTCAAATCGTTCAGTCGTTCTCATAATGCGGCTCTTAAAGTTGAGCACATAATTCAGACGAAGTTTTCTGGTAATTCTTTTAAAGTCTTCGTTGTCCAACATACGTCCGATATCGATAGGGCTCTTAAAGGTAAATTCCGTGACTATTTCACTGAACCCGCCGATCACCACATTCCATCCCCCGGTGACCTCCAGATAGTCGATTTTCTGCAGAGCGGGAAGGTGTTCATTCATGACAAAATCCGCATATTCCTTTTTCTTTCCCGGGATAAGATCATAGTATTGGTTGTATTTCCAAACCCCTTTTTGTATTTCATAACCTTCATGTTTCACCCGGCCGGTAGGTTCAAGGATCTTACTCTGATAATTGATGACATATTTTTTGAGTTCCAGGAGAGATTCTTTAAACGGCGTTCCCGCCATAACGCGGTAGAGTTCATCTAAAGAATTTGTTTTCCTGATGCCGACAATCCTGGGTCCAAAACCGACTTCCACATAGAACCCGCCAACGGCTGGAAGTCCCATCCGGTCACATTGTGGAATATAGTCGGCAATGAATTTTTCAAAGTCATCCTCTTTTCCCGGAAAAATATCAAAATCTTGCGTGAATAGAATGGTCATGGTTCAGCCCTCCTTTTTGGATCAAGCTTTAGTTTATCGGCAAGCGTCTCCCTCCCCGCAATCCCATAGATGCCGGGGCAGGCTATTATGCAAAGAAACAATTCAGTAACGGTTCTTAAGAGCCGAGGTTCGGATTACAAAATCTTATTAACTGCAATAGTAAGGCTATAAACAGTGATTCAGATATATGTTATCATTACAACCCTGAGAAAATAGAGGTGACGGGATTTGGTCATAAACAGAGGGAAAGTTGCGCTAATTAACGAAATCCCTTCTTTGAAGATATTGATGGGTTTTTGGGTGCGTGCGAACGTCGGCAGGCCGTGATCGGTAACGTTAACCAGACACACCAGGCAGGAAACGGGAACCGTTTTGTGGAATCTGTGAAGGATCACTCTCGTATTCTTCTCCTGCCGTCCTATTCGACGCCATTAAATTTTCACGAACGCGTAGATTCTTTGGCTTTGTTTTTCTGAAGAAACAGGCCAAAGATTTGAAGCTCAGTTTATATGCAATAAAACAGAAGGCCGACCTGGTGTCAAATTGTTAATATTTATAGTATTCATAATTTCAAGTTATGAATAAGGGCCTGTCTTATTAGGAAACAAAGGGGCGGTTTTGTGAAGGGGAGGCATTGAGTGGGTTTCTATGGGGAAATTTTTTACGAGGGAGGAGGTTCGAAGAGGCCATGATCCAAGCCGGACAGGGAGGGATTCAATGTGAAACTCGTTTCAGGGCGGGTTGTTAAACCCGCCCTGAATAGGGTAAAACTACTTTTTCTCTTTTAAGGCCTTCCAGATGCGTTCGGAGGTGAGCGGCATCTCGTTAATGCGCACACCGGTGGCATCATAGATGGCATTCAGGATGGCCGGAATAACGGGCATGATCCCTCCCTCCCCGACTTCCTTGGCGCCGTAAGGCCCATTGGGCTCTCCGCTCTCGATGATCAGGGAGGTTATGGGAGGCACATCCAGGGCCGTGGGGATTTTGTATTCACCCAGAGAGGCATTCAGTATTTGTCCCTTTTCGTTGAATTTTACCTCTTCGAACAGGCTTTCACCCAGCCCCATGGAGACCGAGCCCTCCATCTGTCCTTCGACCTGGGTCCGGTTGATGGCCAGGCCGCAGTCGTGGGCATCGGTGATTTTTTCCATGGTCACCTCACCAGTCTCCAGGTCCACCGACACCTCGGCCATCATGGCCGAGCAGCCATAGGCCGGGGAGGTCCCCACGGCCGCGCCCTTGAAGGAGCCCCCAAGCTTGGGGGGCTTGTATTTTCCGGTGCCCACAATGGTCCCTTTCTTCAGGTAGGCCAGGCGGGCCGCCTCTTTGAAGGTCAGCGGACCTTCTGCCGGCGAATCGGCCCAGCCCCGATGCTCCTTCATATAGCCCACCCGGATGGCATCAAATTTCGGGGTTATCCCTTCAAAATGAATCAGTCCGTTACTAACCGATATCTCATTCAGGGGTACATTCAGGGTTTCGGATAAGACCTCCAGGACTTGCCTTTTGGCATCCTCGCCCGCTTCCTTGGTGGCATGACCGGTCATCAGGGTCTGGCGGCTGGAATAGGCTCCCAGGTCAACGGAATAATCCGTATCCCCCGAGGCCACCCGTACGTCCTCGAGACGGACCCCCAGGGCCTCGGCGGCGATCATGCCGAAGGCTGTGTCCGAGCCCTGGCCGATTTCGGCGCTGCCGGTCAGGACCTGCGCGGTCCCACCATCTTCGGAAAGCTTGATCACCACGGTGGCGTGGTAGGTGTCGGACCGGTAGATGGGATAGCCGGCCCCGGAGACAAAGAAACCGCAGGCTATGCCAATGCCCCTGCCTTTCGGCAGTTTCCCCTTTTTCAGCTTCCAGTCCGATTGGTTCCGAATGGCCTCGATGCATTCCTTCATGCCCAGGCTGCTCATATTGAGCTCGTTGCAGGTGGTGTCGCCGGTTTCCATGATATTCTGCAGACGCATTTCCACCGGGTCGATCCCCAATTGCTCGGCGATAATATCCAATTGCTGTTCAAAGCCGGCCCGGGCGGCCACACCGCCATGTCCCCGTTGAGCGCCGCAGGCCGGGCGGTTGGTATAGACCCGGTATCCGTCGTATTTCATGTTAGGGAGTTTGTATGGACCGCCCAAAAGGGAACCGGCATAATAGACCGTGGCGATTCCGAAGCTGGAATAGGCCCCGCCTTCGAGATAGCAGGTGTTATGCAGGGCCATCAAGGTCCCGTCTTTCTTGACGCCGGTTTTGAAGGTATGAAAAAACTGGTGACGTCCCCGGCTGTGGAGAAAGACCTGTTCCCTGGAGAAATGCATCTTCACCGGCCGCAGGGTCTTCATGGACAAAAGACATCCCACTAATTCCATGGTGGAGGCCGAGGCTTTGGGGCCGAAGCCGCCGCCCACATAGGATTTGACCACCCGAACCCTGCCGACCGGGATTTTCAAGACCATGGCCACGGTGCGTTGTACATAATGGGGAACCTGGGTGGAGCTGTAGAGGGTCAGAAAGCCCTGGTGATCAAAAACGGCCACGCAATTGTTAGGTTCCATAAAGGCGGCATCCTGACGTTTGTTGACGAATTTATGTTCATGGATCAGGTCGCACTGGGCAAAGGCCGCTTCGACGTCGCCGAATTCCTGATGGACTTCACCGCAGAGATTGCGCGGATAGGCCTCATGAATTAAGGGTGCCCCTTCGGCCATGGCCTCGAAAGGATCAAAGACGGTCGGGAGTTCTTCATAGTCGACCTTGATCAATTCTACGGCCTCCTGGGCCGTTTCCCTGTCGACGGCGGCCACGGCGGCCACTTCATCCCCCACATATCGGACCTTGTCTACAGCCAGGATGGTTTCATCATACCGGGCCGGTGAGACGCCGTAAGGGATGATCTCCAGGTCCCTGGCCGTCACCACCGCCTTGACACCCGGAAGCTTTCGGGCTTTGGAGAGGTCGATATTTTTGATGCGGGCGTGGGCCAGGGGGCTTTGCAGGATGGCCCCGTATAGGAGGTTTGAAAACTGGAGGTCATCGGTGTACAAGGCCTGTCCGGTGGCTTTGGCCGGGGCGTCCAATCTCGGGGCTCGAGTATTGATAACGTTGTAGGTACTCATAGTCATTCCCTTTCTATCAACCCATATAGATTTCAAAATTATTCATAATAGCGAAATGTTTCTGATAATAGGTGACAAGATTAAGGTTTTTTCACGTCACCCGTCACCCGTCACCCGTCACACATCCCTCGTCACTTTTGGGTCACCGATTCAATGGCGTCAACAATTTTTTGGTAACCCGTGCAACGGCATAAATTACCGCTGATGGCCTCTCGAATCTCAGGTCCCGTAGGAGAAGGATTTTTGTCCAGCAGGGCCTTGGCCGAGAGGATCATGCCGGGACTGCAAAAACCGCATTGAATGCTCCCCTGGTCTACAAAGGCCTGTTGAATGGGATGGAGTTTTCCATCTTCGGCCAACCCTTCAATGGTCTGTATTGCACGACCTTCGGCTTCCACGGCCAGGACCAGGCAGGAATTGACCGGTTGTCCATCCATTAACACCGTGCAGGAGCCGCAGTCTCCGACGGAGCAGCCCTGTTTGGTCCCGGTGAGTTTTAAATTTTCCCGGAGCACCTGGGTCAAGGTCCGGTTGACCGGGATGACCAGATCATATTCCTGGTTATTGATATTAAGCGTAATCATTTTTTTCATAATGGGTCTCCTTGTCGGGGCGACCGGCTGGTCGCCTTTATAAAATTAGAGGTTGGTCGCCCCTACATTTGTCTCATCGCCTGAGCATAGGCTGCTTTTAAAGTCCGCAAGGTCAAAACTTCCACCATCTCCCGCCGGTATTCCGCTGATCCCCGATGATCGGTAATGGGTCTGGCATCTTTGGCCGCAGCTCCTGCCGCTTCTTTAAAGACCGGGTCTTTTTCGTCTTTGGGTTTGACACCCTTCAGGACCTTGACTGCCGAAGGGGAGAGAAGGGGGGTCGGGCCTACCGCACCGAGGGCCACCCGGGCCTGCTCAATGGAACCATCCGGCCCCAGGGCCAGGAAAGAGGCCACATTGACCAGGGATATTTCCAGGGCTTTTCGGCTTCCTAATTTGATATAGGCCCCGGAAGAGGGTCCCTCAAAATAAGGAATGAAGATTCGACTCAGGATCTCATCCGATTGTATGGCCGTTTGCCCCGGCCCCAGGATGAAATCTTCCAGAGGTACTGTGCGTTCCCCTTTGGGGCTTTTCAGGATAAGGCTGGCCCCCAGAACCAATAAAGGCGGGGCCAGGTCCGAAGCCGGTCGGGCGGTCACCAGATTCCCTCCTACCGTGGCCCGGTTGCGGATCAATGGGGATCCTAATCTCCCGGCCCCATGGGACAAGACCAGCCCTTTTTCCTGGATCAGCTTGGAGCCGGCTAAATAGGCCGCGGTGCTTAAAGGGCCGATGGAAATACCTTTCCCCTTTTGATCGGAAGCCTCGGTAAGGCCATCGATTTTATTCAGGCTGATAATCTGTTCCGGGGCAAGGAGCTTTTTTTTCAGATTGACCAGAAGGTCGGTCCCGCCGGCCAAAACCTTAGCCTTTGCCCCGTAGTGACCCAGGAGAGAACAGGCTTCATCGATGGATGTGGGGGCATGATAATTAAATTTCGGTAAAAGCATTTATTCCTCCTAAAAAAAAGATGTTGGGGCGACCGGCTGGTCGCCCTTACAAAATTATAGGCTAATTGCCCTTTCTTTAATAAACCTTGTCAATCGAGAAATCGGTCAGGATATCCCAACCCGGACCAGCCGGAACCAAAATTGGATATACGAAACATGTTAAATGCCTTGGCTGGTTCCGGGTTAACGGCCTATTCTTTAATAAATTCTATCCATTTTGCGTAGAATTTTATTTTTAAGTAACTGACGTATGTTTTGACGGCTAAATAGTATTACGACCCTTCCGGCCGCCCTGACTTTATTTCCACCTCTATGCCTAACCTGACCGCCCAGGTCTGCAAAAGCAAGGCATTAGTCCTGGCTTGTTTCAGCCGGCGCTTCCGGATTTCCTCTTCATTGAAAATATCCGGACGGTTATATCCCGAACAACAGAAATAGTGCCACTCTTTGTACCCCCCGAAAGGGGTTTCGTCCAGAGGACGATTGCCGGCCTTTATCCCTCGGGCAATTTGCCGATCTACCGGCACCACAACATGATAGCCCAGGCCGTTCGGATTTATTCCGATATACCCTTCGTTGCCGGATTCTTCGTCCAGGGTGGCCCGGAGGATATCATCAAAGTCAATTATCAAACGCATTAGTTATCGTTTTATTATCGTTCTATATGGTGAACTTATTATTTCTATATAGAACAAAGAGGCTGAAGTGTCAAGAAATAATTTTCCAGGGATGCGGTGGAGCGCCACGAATCATAAAAATAGGTCCAAGATCCAGGGTTCAAGGTTTTTCACTTGTAACTTGATAGTATAGGAAATTCCTTTTTGGACGCAGATCGACTCGGATCGGCAGATTTTCGCCGATCGTGCAGATTGTCAAGATTTTGAATATAAAGAATAGTTATCTGCGGGTATCGGCGAAAATCAGCGTCCTAATTTAAAACTTGCAACCATCGGTCATCCAGTATCCAGTATCCAGTAGCCAGTAGCCCAGTATCCGGCTTTATCCCCCGAAGGCCGGGTGGATCAATTCCAAGACGTCTCCCTCTTTCAGATAGGTGGTCTCATGATCTTTCTGATGAATATAGCGGTGGTTTAATTCCACGATCATATGAACATCGTATTCCTGATTATCGGCAATAATCTGGGCTATGGAACTGGGTTCCGGGATTTCTTCTTTAAAACCGTTAATGATGACCCACATATTAAAACGAAAATAGATTTCGGATTTCGGATTTCGGATTTCGGAATTTGAAAAAACCAACTTCCATAATAAAGATTTCCTGAATCGAATTCATTCTTTCTCCCCTGTCCAGCGTTTAAAAGAGGGGACTTCGATATTAAAGAGGTCCAAAATTTTTCCGATGCTGTGGTCGATGATGTCCCCAAGGGTTTTGGGGTGGTGATAAAAAGCCGGGACCGGGGGGAAGAGAATCGCTCCCATCCGGGTCAAACGGAGCATCAATTCCAGATGACCATAATGCAGCGGCGTCTCGCGCAGGGCCACCACAAGTTTCCGTCGTTCCTTAAGGGTGACATCAGCCGCCCGGATCAGGATATTGACATTAAAAGAGTTGGCCAGGGCCGAAAGGGTTTTGATGGAACAGGGCAAAATGACCATGCCCATGGTCTTGTTGAAGGAGCCGCTGGAAACCGGGGCGGCGATATCCTCCAGATCAGAGCAGACCGTGGCCATTTCTTTGACCTGCTCTACCGAATAGGAGGTCTCCAGTTGAATGGTCTTTTCGGCTGCGCGACTTACGATCAGATAAGACTCGATGTCCATCATTTTGAGGATTTCCAGCAGACGGATGCCGTATATAGCCCCCGAGGCCCCGGAGATGCCGACGATCATTCCTTTTTTATTCATAGGATTGTTCCGATCTCACAAGAGTTGATTTACCTTGTCGATTATTTTCTGGGTCAATTTTTCCGTCAGTCCCATGATCACCTTAATCTCTTCGGCCTTTAAATTATCCCAATGGATTCCGGCGGTCACAACCGTGTTTTTTTTAAAGACCGCCGATAAGGTTTCCGATACACCTTTGACCGTTTGATCTTCTTTATGCCCGAGGACTGTCAGGACCGAAGAAGTGGCACTGGTCTTTTTTTTATCTTTCAGGCTGGGACGGGGCAAGGCCAGGGCCACGGCCCCGATGTGGGGATGGGTCCCTCCCCAGATGGAAACCAACAGGTCCTTGCCGATCAGGATGGTTATGGCCTGCAAAAGGAAACGGCCTTCGTGGACGGATACTAAAAAACGTTTCATTCTCGGCAGACCCTCTTTTAATTTCGAGTTTTTGTCAGGCTTGTCAGGCAAGATGCCTGACCTATTCGGACGACTCCATCCTATTCGGGCGATTCCATCCTTTTGGGCGCGACTCCATCCTTTTTCAAGAAGCCATTATCGGACATTGATCTTTATCATGGCCTGAACAACGGCCTGGGCAAAGGCCGGATCATTGAGATAGGCCTCAACCGTCTCGATGCTGATTTCAGGCCGGCACATTTTTTTCAAAGTTTCAGTAAAAACCGCATCCTCTTTGGGATCGTAGGCCGGGCCGCCGGGTGCATCGGCCGTGGACCAGCCCCTGGTGGGGATCAAAAAAACAACCGGTCCCTTGGCCCGATTAAGTTTTTGGGCCATCACCTCGGCCACCTGTTTTAATTCCGAGGTACTCAGCCGCAGCCAGGTGCGGTCCTTATCCAGGTCATATTTGCGACGCTCCTGGTATTCGGCCTTGTAATTCTTCCGATTGGGGCTCATGAAATTAACGCCGCTGGGGGCGATGATTTGCGGGATACCGATTCTCCCGGCCGCTTCTAATCGATGAGGGCCGGCCGAGCGCATCCCCCCAAAAATTTCTTCTCCCACCCCGCCCGGGGCCAGGTCGACCAGGCCGTCAAAAAAGCCCTGGGCGATCATCTCTTCCATGGCCCGGTCACCGATCCCGGCGGCATGGAAACCGATCACCTGAAACCCCGACTGGAATAACTGCTCCTGGACCTGATGGGCCAATGTATCACAAGGACCGAACATGGACAAGGCAATTTGTTTTTGCCCGGGTCCCTTGGCCATTTCCGGGGAGAAGAGCGGTTCCTGGGCCATGGCGCAGATGGAGCGGGCTGCCCGATTGAGCACATTGCACAGATGGGGGCTCAAGCCCGAGAGTTCTATGACCGTATGGAATAAGGTGATATCGCCGGTGCCGATATAGCGGGTGGAAAGACCGGGCAGGGCGGCCGAGGAAGAGACCATCAGCTTGGGAAGCCCGAAGGGCAGGGCACGCATAATGTTGGTGGCGATCATGGAAAGGGTGGCTCCGCCTAATCCGACGATGCCGGAGAGTAGCCCCTCCTGCCACATCTTCCCGGCGATCTTAACGGCTCCCTGGGTCATTGTTTTGGTGATAAAGGTGCGGTCTCTGGATTCACGGATGGCCTCAATGGAAGCCCCCCCTTCCCGGGCTATCCGGTCCGGAAGGATGTCTCCAACTTCTTTGGCCGGTGCACCCATGGATAGATCCATGGACAGGGCCGGACAGTCCAAGGCTCGAATCCGGTCGCGGAGATAAAAGGTCTCCTGGGATTTGGTGTCCAGGGTGGAAATGATCAGAATGGATTTGGGCATAAGGTTTCCTTTTAGGCGCAAGGCGCAGGGCGCAGGGTGCAAGGCATTAAGATGGAAGGTTTAAGTGGTCTTTACCTTGAGCCTTGAGCCTTGTGCCTTGCGCCTATGCCTTGTGCCTTGCGCCTATTTATTTTCTGCTTTCACCTTTTCTTCTAACTGGGACTTCAATACCTTCTTGTCGATCTTTCCCGAATCCCCGACCGTGGGCAGGGCAGAGACTACTTCCAGCCGTTCCGGGAGCTTATAGGCTGAAATTTTTCTTTCTTTCAGGAAAGAAATCATCTCTTCGAAGGTGAAGGTCTGGCCGGATTTGGGAACAACATAGGCACAGGCCCTTTCCCCCATTTCCCGGTCCGGGTAGCCGATGATGGCCACACTGGAGACTTTGGGATGGCCGTTGAGCAGGCCTTCGATCTCTGCCGGGTAGATATTCTGTCCACCACGGATGATCATGTCCTTGGCCCTTCCTAAGATCCAGAGGCAGCCCTGGTCAAATTTGACAATATCCCCGGTAGTGGTCCAGCCGTCTTTATCGAAGACGGTGGCCGTTAATTCCGGGTCCCGGTAATAGCCGGCCGGGGCATGGGGCCCTCGAAACCAGAGGATTCCGGGTTCTCCTTCGGGGACCGGTTTTCCTTGTTCATCTTTAAGAATGACCTTGTTGCCCGGGAGCATCCGGCCCACGGTTCGCCGTCTCAGGTCTTTGGGGTCATCTACCGAACAGCCGGATACGGACCCGACATCCTGGGTGCCCAGGTCGCTGGTAATGGCCGCTCCAAAGGCCAATTCGGCCTCTTCAGCCACCTGGGGCGGCAAGTATCCCCCGGCTGAACGGATAAATCGCAGCGAGCTTAAGTCATACTTGGAAGTGTCGGCTTCGAGCATCCGCACCAGGTGGGTAGGTACCACTCCAATGGCCGTGGCTTTTTCTTTTTCAATCAAGGCCAGGGCTTCTTCCGGATTGAATTCTTCCAGCATGACGGTCTTGGCTCCGGCCAGGGGGGCGGCAAAATAGGTCAAGGTTCCGGCCGCTCCACCGGCATGAGGAGCAATGGCCATGGTTATATCGTCTTTGGTGAGTTTCCAGATATCGACCCGGCCTTTGGAGGTGCAGACCCGGGAAGCGATCGGCCATTCAACCAGTTTCGGCAAACCGGTTGTACCGGTCGTACTGGTCAGCAAGCCTACCTCCCTTTTAGGATCATGGCGACGGCTTTTCAACAGTTCCACATCGATGGGCCGGGAAAGGGATTCCTCCGCTAATTTAACCAGAGAATAGGTGCCGGACGGGGCTTCCGGGGGCACCGTTTCCTCAAAGAGAAAGATGTGTTTCAGGAAGGGAAATCGGGCCTGTAATCCTTTGTACATCTCCAGATAGTTAAAGTTCCGATAAATATAGCAAATGATGACGGCTTCGGCTTGGGTCCGTTCGACAAAGTATTCCAACTCTCTTTCCCGAAGATAGGGATAGACTGTCAGAGAGATCAGCCCGGCCCTCTCACTGGCAATCCGGGCCAGAAAGCCATAGACGCTATTTGGAGATTGGATAATGATCCGGGTGTCTTTGGGAATGCCCATTTTGACAAAGGTTTGGGCAATCCCGTCGGTAAGCCGTTTGGCCTGGGCCCAGGTCAAACGGTATTTGGAATCGACCAGGGCCTCGCGATCCCCTATTTCGCTGGCATTTCGATCATAAAAATCGTAAAAGGTCTCATTGGTCCAATACCCATTACGGGTAAACTCGTCAACCATTTCCTGGGTATAGCGTATGGGTTTCATGTTAGTCCTTTCTGCTTGAATTGGTCAGGCCTGAATCCGAACTTCGAACTCAAAACTCCGAACCCAGTTTTTGAGTTACAACCCCAACTCCGTCCAGCGGGCCTCGACTTTTTTGACCATCTCGGAATCCAAGACGATGGGAATCGGTTTATCCTTCCAGTCATAAGGGATGGTCGCATCGAGAAGAAGTCTTCCGGTGATCCACCTCTGGTCAAGAGGAAGAGACGGATCAAGGGGGGTGGACCTTCCCCGTTTGATGACTTGAGACCGGTTCGGCTGGAACCGGAAGCTCAAGGCATACATGACTCGGGGAATATCCCAGGGATCGATATCGTCATCGACGACGATCACGGTTTTCAGGCCATAGGCGCCCATTTCCGTGGAGATGGCGGCGGTCAGGACCTGATCGGCGTGGCCGGGGTACATCTGTTTAAGGGAAATGATGGCCAGAAATCTCCCTGACCCTTCAGGTGGGCAGTAGACGGCCTTCAATCCCGGTATGCGCATGGCCACCAATTGCTGCCACAAGGTCGCCCCATAGCTTAAAGCCATGGTCATGTGGGTATCGGTTACAGCCCGGCCCACGGTGGTGGCCATAAAGATGGGGTTGTTCCGATGGGTCACACAATTGACTTTGATAAAATTCCTGGGGTCGGTGCCGACGCCGGAATAATAGCCGGTATATTCTCCGAAAGGACCTTCAGGCATAAAGGCCTCGGCATCCACTTCGCCTTCGACGACAATCTCGGCCGTGGCCGGTACGGGCAAGTCATTGGTTTCCGCTTTGACCACTTCGATGGCCTGGCCTCGAATCGAGCCGGCTAAATCATATTCCGATTCGAAGGCCGATAAGCGGGCCGCACCCATGAGGAACAACAAGGGGTCACAGCCGACTACCACAGCCACGGGCATGGGTTTTTTCATGGCCTGATATTTCTTGAGCATGATATCGGCATGTTTGCCTTTGATAAACTGGGTCCCGAGATGATTCTTGTCCAGGAGCTGCAAACGGTAGGTCCCCAGATTGACCCAGCCCGAATCCGGGTCTTTGGTCACTACGAAGTGGGCCGTCCCAAAATAGCGTCCCCCGTCTTTGGGGAAGAATTTGGGTACGGGAAATTTGAATAAATCGATGTCGTCCCCCTTGAGGATGTTTTCTTTGCAGGGGCCACTGTCCACCCATTTGGGCGGGATCTTGGTCTCCCCTTTACCCACCCAGACCCGCATCAAATCTACCAGGGTGGATTCTCTGGGTTCGCCCATGATCAGGGCCAGGCGCTGGGTGGTAGTAAAAATGCTGGTCATCAAGGGGGTTTGGTAGCCTTTGATATTTTCAAAAAGGAGGGCCGGCCCGCTTTTTTCCTCGTTCAGCTTGGCGATATGGGACAACTCCAGGTCCCAGTCCACCTCGGGTTTGATCCGCTTCAACATCCCTTCCTTTTCAGCCATCACAATAAAATCACGTAAATCTTTCATGGTTTTTTTCTCCTTTTTAAGATACTATATAAGTATTATCGGGTGCCGCTTCTTGAGTTAACCTGCGGCCCAGACCCCTCAAAATATTTTTCTATTTTATGATCGTATTACTTTTTCGAAGAGCTCCTCTGCCTTAAAATTTCTTTCAATTGATCGAGAAATTCCTTATCCGCACTTCTCCAGGCCGCTCCGAATCGTGTTGAAAAATAGGAAGGGGGAAATCTATTCTCCCATGGGGCCCAAGGGGACAGGCCTTTTTCTTTGGCTTTAAATAATTCCGCCAGGAATTCAGTGATCCCGGTGATTTCTTCCTTGGGCAGATAAGCAACAGCCCCCTCTTTCATGGACTTAAGAAGATTATCCGGTGTAAAGGCATGGGCTGTAAGCATGACCGCCGGAATATTTTTACTGTTGGCTATTTCAAGCAAGGCATAGCCGTCGACACCCATGATATCCAGGATGGCCAGATCGAAAACCTTTGTTTCCAGCATCTCTTTAGCCGAACTAAAATTTGAGGCTCTCGAAAGTTCACTTGTTGTCAGTGATTCTTCGAGGATATCTAAAATATCCGGTTCATCATCAACGATGAGAATTCTTTTTCCCGCGAGTATATTCTCTTTCGACATTATATAACCTCCTGGCAGAATTAATTAAAAAATCCCGAATTTCAGTCACGATCAGGAAAGTTTAATCGGGGTAGTCGCCTTTTCAAATAACAATTCAAAACCGCTCTTCTTGCCCAAAACCGTTTCTTTCTTCTTCTTTCCCCAGACACTCTCGGGACGGGCCTGAACCAGAAAGATACTTTCAGGAAAGGGTATGGTCTTGGAAATCGAATATTCGATATCCTGGGGGCAGCCAAAGTGGGCCTCCACTTTTTTGGCGATTTTGGTGAGTTCGATAATTTCTTTTTCCTCAAGACAGGCGATTTTTCTCTGGGCCTCGGGTAATTCCTTGTATTCAATGATCCGTGTTTCCGGGTTATAGGCAAATTCGGCACCTTTGTCCGATACCACTCTCTCGTCAATCTCGAGAGTCACTTTATCAACCAGATAGTGATCTGGCGTAACATTGCCGGAGACCACTGCTTCACCGAACCCAAAACTGGCATCGATGGCTACTTTTGATTGATCCCCGTTAACGGGGTTAACCGTGAATATCACTCCGGCCGCCTTGGCATCTACCATCGTCAGGACGGCAACGCCTATCGGATCGTAATGGAGGGGAAGATTCAACCTGGCTCTGGCAATGATCGATCGGGTATTAAAAGTGCTTGCCCAGACACGAATGACATTCTTGATGACATCCTCTTCGCCGCTTACATTGAGATAGGTTTCATATTGTCCGGGATGGCTTTTGGGGCCGGCTGATCGAGTCGCTACAAAGGCATTCTCCATGCCTGTTTCTCTGCACAGTCCAAGATAATATTCCCGTATGGTTTTTTCCATGGTGGGAGGCATTTTTATCGATTCGACTAACGACCGGATTTCCTTGGAAAGGGCATCATATTTTGGGGTGTCCGCTACATCTTCCGGATCAGCCTTGAAAGACTCAAGATATTTCAGAAGACGAACGGTGGCATCAGTCTCGTTCATAAAACGATCATAGGCGCCCACTCCCAGGGCAAAACCCGGTGGAACACGAAAACCACCCCTGGTCAGCTCTCCCAGATTAGCGCATTTTTTCCCGATAATATCATTGTGTTCGGTCCCCACTTCCTTTAACCAGTAGATCCATTGTTCCGACATGAGGTTCTCCTTCCATAATACCAACAACGTAAGGCCGGGGATGCTCCGGAAAGCATCTCCAATAAGTTCATATTATAGGAATTTCTTTTTTGGACGCAGATAAACGCAGATTGCCAGGATTTTAGATATAAAGATAGTGATCCTTGGGGGTATCGGCGAAAATCTGCGTCCTAATTTAACTTTTGGTTAAGCCTTTTTTATAATAGTTACAATACCCGTGCTTCCATCCACTTTAATGATATCGCCTGTTTTAATAACGGAGGTTGCCACTCCTGTACCCGTTACCGAGGGCAGGCCATATTCCCGGGAAACAATGGCGGCATGGGAGGTCAGCCCTCCAATATCCGTTACGGCTGCTTTAATCTTTGTAAAAACCGGTGCCCAGGAGGGATTGGTACAGGGGGCCACCATGATCTCGCCCGTTTGCAGTTTGACTACATCTTCGAGCAGCTTGAGGACTCGGGCCGGCCCTTCGGCGATACCCGCCGAAGCAGCAAAACCCTTCAGCTCATTCATATCCTGATCTCCGGCGCCGGTTCCTTTCAACCATTCTCCTACTGTATCGGTGGTAATACCCCAGAGCATAACGGTAAAAGGCTCGGAAACCTCGGCCGGTGGGACTCCCAGAGCAGGGGTGGCATGCCATTTTCTGGCGGCTTCCAGAATTTTTTCTCTTTTTTCGGCTGTTTCCATCCAATGTTGCCCTCGTGAAGGGACTCCTTCACCCAGAGCCCAGGTAGTAGCCAGATCTTCGAGGAGCATGGGGACTTCAAAGCGGTTGAAGAGATAGATATCATCCGGATTTTTTAACAGATTGTTTTTGGTCAGAATATTACCGAATTCCCTTATCTTACGGAACCAGATGGTATGGAGCCAGTGCTCAACCCAGAAAAGGTGATCTTCGGCATAGCGATAAATTGATCGGACAACATTATAGGCATCATCAAAGGATTTTTTGTCGTCGTCCGATTGAATCAGATCCTTGTATTCGCTGACAATGCGGTCTCTTTCGGCTGATATTCCTTCCAGTTTTCGTTCAATGTCCAGTCCCGCCTCCAGTCTTTCGACATAACTCTTCAAGTAACTGAAGGGGACATCCATTTTGGTTATCCAGCTTCCTTCATAGTGATACCAGCCGCTGCCGCAGGATACATAAAACCAGGGGTTTTTGATTTTTTCGATTTCATCCAGCCAGGCCTGGCCGTCACTGCTGCCTTGAAGCTCGTTCATTTTTGCTTCGGCGGAAGTCTCTTTTTTCAGGATGGCCGCAATGGCCGGTTTGCCGGTTGCCAAACGTGCCAAACGGCAGAGTTCCTCCTCCGGCCGGAACATGGAGACTTCAGCCCCGGCCACCATTTTACCGATGGTGCTCTCCTTAATTCCCGGGAAAAGCCTCTTGGCGGTATCGACGAACATAAGATAAGCGAGATAGGCGAGGTTCAAATATTGAAAGTGGTATTGCCAGGCCTTGAAGATAAGACTGATGATGGTGTTATAGCTTTCCATCAGATCGTTAGCCGAGGTCGTTCCCTTTGGCATGGGAATCACTTCTTCCTCAGGAACGAACATGGGCAGTTCCGCGGGAATCTGGAGTTTTTCCATGTCTTCGCCCAGTTGTTTAAAGCGCACCAGCCATTGCTCGAACTGTTTTTCATAATTCTGGAAGGTATAAGGGACCCGCTTGCCGAAAAGCTCGGCTTTTTGACCGATGACTTCTCCCGGAGGCGGTTCTACGGCAGCGATGTACATATAGCAACCCAACATTCTTTGGGCGACTCCCTGGGCAGGAGGAATACAGAACACGCGGGTGGTAAATTGGGAAAGGGCGATTTGCCAGGCTTCATGAAAAATATCATCAAGCGGATACATCGGTTCTGGAGCATGAATTTTATCCTGAAACCAAAAATGTCTCTTTTCCCATTCGTCTCGGTCTTTGCTGAATAACCGGTGAGCAGGATACATCTCTTCCCAACCTTTCAGTTCAGCGGGTAAGTCTACCTCTTCGGCATACGGAAACTTTTTTAGCTCTGACATAAAAAACCTCCCTCTTCTATTGGTCTAAGGTTCGTCTCAATAAAAACCCCTATTGCATTAAAAAAGTCACCTCCTTTCACTGATCCTGCAAAATGACCTCCCTTTAAAAAAAATCAGGTCATCATCATGCCGGGTTAGTCCTTCCTCTTTAACAAGATCAAAATGCCTACCCATTAATCTTATAAACAGAAAAAGGTTTCAGTTTCTTACTTTTTTGAAATTGTTGTGTCGTTTGATTTAATCAGAGTGAAGCAAAGTTTGAACTTATCATTGTACCAGATTAAAAATCTGTCAATTTGTTTTTTCTTATGATAGTATAAGCTGAGGTTATAGAATTAAAATATATATCAGAAAAATAAATCATTCAAGTTATTTTGTGAAGAATTTATATCCTATTTTGAACTTAAATAATATTACGGTGACGCTTTTTCCGTCATTCCCGAATATTTTTATCGGGAATCCAGGGTTTTCAAAATGCTGAATCTCAACCAGTTAAGGTTTTTTTATGAGGCGGCACGCTCTCAAAATTTTACTGTTGCAGCCAGGAAACTTTTTGTTTCGCAACCGGCAGTGACCGCCCAGATTAAACAATTGGAGGACCAGGCTACTCTGAAATTGTTCAAGAAACGGGGCCGAAAAATTTATTTGACCGATGAAGGAAAGACCCTGTTTGAATATGTAAAAAGGCTCTTTGAATATGAACTGCAGGTGGAACATGTCATTGAGGACCTGAAAAAATTGAAAAGAGGGGTATTACGTCTTGGGACAACCAAAACCTATGCTCGATATTTCATGTCGGCTATTCTTTCCGCCTTTTGCGAAACCTATCCGCAGGTCAAAATTTTCCTGGACGAGGGGAATTCTTTTAATATTATGCAAAGCCTCCTGGCTTTTCAAAATGAAATTGCCGTGATCGCCCATATAGAAGATGATCCCCGGATCCGGATCATTCCCTTCTGTCAGGAAGAATTAGTGCTGATACTGGCCGCCAATCACCCTTTAGGGAAAAAAGAAAACCTTGGCGTTGAAGATTTGGCCCGGGAACCTCTTATAATGAAAGAAACCGGATCAGCAACCAGAAAAATAATTAATGATCTATTTATAGGGAAGAAGTTGGTCCCCAATATTCTTATGGAAAGCGGGAATGCCGAATTTATCAAACAAGTCGTCCAACGTGGTGAAGGTATTTCCTTTTTAGTCAAATCGTCCGTCCTCTCCGAACTTAATGAAAAAAAACTTATCGAACGACCCATACGGGGAGAAAACCTCTATCTAACGGTCAACATCGCTTATCTTGAAGGACAGGAGTTGTCTCGTGCCGCCCAGGCCTTTTTAGAAATTATTACCCAATTCATCCCGAGAAAGGGACCGGAGGAAAATATCAGAATAATCATGAATCAGATGCTGGAAAATTGGAAATGAACTCCAAGCCCTGTTAACGAACCTATAGGGGTTTATAAAAACCTGATCAAATCAGAACTAAGCGTTCCTGCCCTGGGGCGCCACGAAATATGGAATGAGATTTAGTGTCAAGGAGTCATGAACCTATCGAATGTCAAAAGGGATTGCCTTTTTAATTCCGAAATCCGAAATTTAAAATCCGAAATCGGCCCCTATTTTCCCATGACTTATTCTTTCAAGTGCCGCTTGACTGCTTCTTTAAGTTCCGTGAGATCGGAAGATTTAACCACATAATCGTCCGAGGCCCAGGTCGAAAAATCCTGTTTGAATTCACTATAGGCCGAACAAAGGATGACCGGCAATTGGGGATACTTTTCCTTGATCATCCTCAAAGTATCAATGCCGTTCATTTCCGGCATGCGAATATCCATGACGATCAGATCCGGCAGGTGATCGGGATCTTCCAACAGGGAAATCACCTCTTTGCCATTTCCGGCCAAAAGCACCTCATAGCCCTCTTCCTCAAATTCTTCCTTGTAAAGCCTTTGGAGGGCCTCTTCGTCATCTGCGATTAAGATCCTTTTCATGATTTTCCTCCTCAAAAATTTTTATTTTACCGAAATAGTGCTGGGCTTCTTTGGCTAAGGGAAATTTGATCAAAAAAGAGACCCCCTCTCCCGGCCGGTTGTCGATATCCACTTCCCCCTGATGGCGGGTAATGATCTTGTGGACGATGGAAAGTCCCAGGCCCGAGCCATGGTCCTTGGTGGTAAAAAAGGGATTAAAGATATTATGAAGAAGTTCCGGCGGGATTCCCCCTCCGTTATCCTTGACTTCACAGGCAATCCAGGATCGCCCCGGCTCTTTGTCCAAGAAGGTTCGCAGGGTCAACAGCCCTCCATGGGGCAAAGCCTGACAGGAATTCAGGAACAGGTTATAAAAAACGTGGCGTAACTGACGGTTGTCGCCGAATACCTTAGGGATTTTACCCCATTTTTTTTGAACACCAATATGGCCTTCGTCCAATTCCCTTTGAATCAGGTTCAAGGCCTCTTCCACGATTTGATTCAGATCCCATTCCTTGTAATTACCGCGATGGTTCTGAGAAAAATCCGTCATTTCATTTAAAATTTTTTCCAGCCGCTCCACTTCGTTTATAATTACCTGGAAATAAGACTGGGCTTGATCATCGCCCTGGAATTTTTTATTAAGACGTCGGACGAATCCCCCGATGGACACTAAGGGGTTTCGGATCTCATGGGCCAATCCGGAAGTCATTTCTCCGATGGCCACCATTTTTTCGGATTCTATAAGTCGTTCCCGGGCCACTTTTAGTTCATCATTGGTCTTTTCAATAAAATCGTAGAGCCGGGCGTTTTCAAAGGCCAGTCCGGCCTGATGGGCCAATAGGGTTAACAAATAAAGGTCTTCTTGGGTAATGGGACGTTTATCGATAAAGTTGTCTACTTCGATAACCCCGACCACTTTATCCTTGGCATACATCGGGATGGATGCGAAGGCGTCCAATTTCAAACGCTTGGCCAGATCTTTGTTGGTATCCGGGTCTTCCATGGCCTGTTCTACTACAAAGGTGCGGCCTTCCAAAAAGGTTCGAGCCAAAATACCCGATTCTTTGGTCAGGGGGATTTTTATATTCTTGAAAACGTGATCCGAGTCCGGGCGTAAGTTTCTTATTTGAGCGGCTTGATCGACCAGAAAGCGGCTTAAGCCGCTGCCGGTTAGACCGTTTCCCGGTTGACCGGAAGGGCCTTTCTTGATTTCTCTTTGGATAGACCAGGCCTTGGGAGTCAGGATTTTCCGGTCTTCATCGGCTAAGAGCAGGACGGCCCGGTTAAACCCCAACCCTTCTTCCAAGGTAATGGCCTCTAAAATAATCTGGGGGTGGTCTTTCAACGAAGCGGTGGTCATCATGGCACTATCAATCTGGTAAAGAGTAGATAGATTTCTAACCATCCATTCATTTTTTCGGGCCAGGGTTTCGATTCTTTGAAAGGTCAAGGCATTTTCAAGGGAACTGGCGATAATATTGCCGATGGTCGAAAGGACCGACAAGTCCTCCTCGTTAAAGAAGGCATCAGACTCCCCGCCCAGACCTATCTTTTCATAAACACAAAGCCGACCCCGATAAAGGCCTTTGAAATTTAAGGCGATACACATGTAGGATGAAATGAGATGGGGCTCTACCGATCCTTTGGCCTTCTCGTCTTTAAAAGGCAGATCGAGTTGGGATCTGGAATAAGCGGTAGCCCCCCGGTTATAGATATGATCCCCTTTTTGATCCAGGATATCTTGATGAATTTTCCCTTTCACCAAAGAGGGCACCAGCCCAAATTCCGATTCCACAAGGACCGTTTCGGAATGTTTTTCTAAGATCATTAAGGTTGAACCGGTGGCGTTGATCACCTGGGCGGTTATGGCCACTGTCTTTTCAATCAGGTCATTCAATTCCAGTGTCGAGCCGATCACTTTACCCACTTGGTACAAGACACTGAGTTCGGCAATCCGTTTCTTGGATTCGGTATACACTCTGGAATTTCTTATAATACCGGCCAGTTCCCAGGCTACCAGATCGAGGGCCTCCAGGTGGGGAGGGTCAGGGGTTAAGGCCTGTCGGGAAAGCAGACCTAAAACACCATAAAGAACGTTATCGTCTCCGACCGGAAGGGCGATCAGGGAATTAAAACCTTTGAAGAAGGGATTTTTTAACAGGGCCTTGTGTTCTTTACGGGTCAATTGGGGGATCAGAACCGCACTGCGATTTTGAATGACTTCCTTGATAGGGGTCTGGGCCATATGAAAGGAGCGGCTATTCCAGGGAACGCCCTGAGGGCTTACCTTTTTTAATTCCAGGGTCTCCTGCTCCGGGGTAACAAAAAACAAGGCCGCTCTTTCGATCTCTTCTTTTCGAACCAGCAAATCCAAAACCCCCTGAAGGCGGTCTTCAAAACCAATACTGGAATTGGCCACCCGGATGGTTTTTTTTAACAGTTCAAAGCCCTTTTCCATAGAAGCTTTCATAAAAATAGGCTCAAGGTATAAGGTACAAGGTAAAAGGTTATCTACTTATGTGTTAAGCCTTCATGTTTTTACAAAACCCTTTTTTTCTGCATCGCCTTTTGGTAAAGCGCATCATACTGGGAGGCCGATTTTTCCCAGGAAAAATCCTGATTCATGGCCCTCTGTATCAAGCGCTTCCAGCGAGGTTTATCCCGAAAGACCGCTAAGGCCCTTTGAATGGTTTGAAACAGTTTCTCCCATTCATATTCCTTGAATTTAAAACCCGTCCCCTGGTCATTCTGGGGGTCATAGTCTTCAACCGTATCTTCCAATCCCCCTACGGCCCTGACGATAGGGATGGTGCCGTATTTCAAGGCATATAACTGGTCGAGGCCGCAGGGTTCATAACGGGAGGGCATGAGCAGAATGTCGGCCCCGGCCTGAATTTGATGGGCCAAGGGTTCGTTATAACCCATTTCGAGGCCGATCAGACCCGGGTATTTCTCGACCATTTCCATGGCCCAGCTTTGGTATTGTTCGGCCCCTTGGCCCATTAAAATGATTTGCAAATCCAATTCCATTAAACGGGGGAAAAACTGGCTGACAAGATCCAGGCCTTTCCGATCCAACAACTTGGAAATAATGGCAATAATCGGGAGTTCCCCCTTTTTCTTTAAGTGGAATAATCCCTGGAGATGGCTTTTACAGATCTTTTTGTTTTCCAGATTGGAAGAGGTATAGGGAACCGGCAGAAAAGGATCTTTAGAGGGATCCCAAACCTGGGAATCTACTCCATTCAAGACGGCATACAGGTCGTTCTCCCGGGTCTTGAGTATCCCTTCCAAGCCAAATCCGTTGGCCGGGGTCAAAATTTCTTTTCGATAGTTGGGGCTGACCGTATTCAAGGTATCGGCAAAAACGATCCCGCCTTTCATCAGGTTCAACTTGCCGAAGAATTCCAAGGCCCGGGGGGTGAATAATTCCCAGCCTAATCCGGTCAGATGAAGGTCATAGTGCCAGAAAAGGCCTTGATATCCCAGGTTGTGAATAGTGAAAAGGCTGGCGGTAGACCTGAGAGAGGGGGTGTCGGCATACAGGGTTTTCAAATAAACGGGAATCAAACCGGTTTGCCAATCATTGCAATGAATAATATCCGGTTTGAGGTTTAAAGCCAGACATAATTCCAAAACAGCGCGGGAGAAGAAAATAAAACGCTCGGCATTGTCCT
>JACRBX010000328.1 GCA_016219225.1 Deltaproteobacteria bacterium | reverse complement strand
TAACCATATGATTCCATAAATAAAATATTATTCTCCCCCCCCTTAACCGTCTATAGCCTGACCATTGTCAAAAAAGGAATTTCCTATACTATCAAGTTATCAGCTTTTTTCTTCACATTTTTTCCTGAGTATATTAATTTATGTCGGAAAATACTCGCTTATATTATTTGATATGGGTAAATAAAATATCAGAATATAGCTCCCCCTTTGGCGGGCCAAACATCCGGGCCGTCAAGAAAGATTCCAAACACTTTGTCTTCCGTTATCTTTTTCTCCTTGACCCTCTTTTATCTCTGCTTTAAACTATTATTATGAAAAATTTAATTCTTGTCGGAGGGGAAGAATATGAAAGAACGAATTCAAATTAATCCCAATATTCATTTTGGGAAACCCTGTGTCTCGGGCACTCGAATTCCCGTCCAGAATGTCCTGGAATTAATAAAGGAAGGGATTACTTTTGAAAAAATCATCAAAGACTACTACCCCGATCTCCAGCTTGAAGATATTCGTGCGTGCATTCAGTATGCTATTGAAATAATGACCGCAGAAGATATTCACATTGCAACGGTCGCCGCATGAAGTTCCTTCTTGATCAGGATGTCTATGCGGCAACTGGCCGATTTCTCATCGGTCTGGGACACGACGTAGTCACCGTCGCTAAAATTGGGTTGTCTCGTTCAAGTGACTCTGATCTGCTCGAGATTGCCCATGATCAAAGTCGCATTTTTATCACCCGCGATAGGGATTTTGGAGGCCTTGTCTTTGTACAAGGTTTAGGTGCGGGAGTGATCTATCTGCGGATGATGCCCTCAACCCAAGATACAACTCATCAGGAATTGGCCCGAGTTTTGGAGGAACACTCCGAAACTGAATTAACACAGGCTTTCGTAGTCGTCGAACCGGGAAGGCACCGGTTTCGGAAACTCGGATAGCTGCCCTTACCAAATTTCAATATAAAAGATGCAACCCTATGGTTTTCATTTAAAGGAGGTCTCACTCCCACCCCAATTGTTGTTTTACCAGGGCGATATCCTGCGCTTCCAGTGGAAAGGGGAAACTCCGGATGTCACTGGCCGGGCCGTCCCCATAGGGGCGGTTACAGGCCGCTTCCATTCCTCCTCCCGGACAACCACTGGTCATGAAGGGTCTCCCCGTATCAATCCATTGTTCTACCTCGGATTTCTTCAAACCGAATGAAATAATTCTTCCCTGGTCATCGAACTCCAGGTCTTCTGCCCGGCAATGATCAAAGTCAATCAGGTATCTGGCCAATTGGATCCGGCGATATTGATCCACCGGACAGGACTTCTTGTGGGCCATTCGGGACCCCTTTTCCGGAAAAAAAGAAAACAGATGGGTGCGGGCACCTAGATCCCTTACTTTCTGGATCCTTTGGATCATCTGGTCCTCTCTCTCCCCCATGCCTACGATCAGGTGGCAGCCGGCCTTGTTTCTCCCAAAGACCTCGGCCGTCGCCGAGAGCATTTCCCAGTATTGGTCAAACCGATGAGGGCCGCCCACCCCTTTCCCCCGATGAAGGTCAAATAAATCTTCCGTGGCCAAATCGAGAGCCACGGCGGCCATCTGGGCACCTTTCCTTTTCATTTCCTGAAGGTCGGAGGGTTTCATGCTGGTTGGGTTCATCAGGATGGAAACCGGGAGGCCCACTTCCCGGTGGAATCTTTCCGTCAGATAAAGGGTGTCCTGTACGGCCCGGGAATGGGTGATCATGGAGATACACACCCGATGGAGGCGGGCTTTATGGGCGATCGTCTCTCTCATGATGGTTTCCAGATCGTAAGTCGGCCAGGGCACCCGAATAAAACTTTTTTCCCCAAAGGCCCCTTCCCTGGATTTTTGTAACCCGCAATAGGCACAATTGGCCCGGCACCCTTCCGGGTAGGTCAATAAAAGATTCAGGCAGTAAAGGCGGGCATTTCTAAAAAACAACCCTTCTTTCAGCCCCAGGGTCATAGCCGCAGCCAGGCTCATTTGAAGGTATTCCGGACTGCTCGGTTGTTCCGTCGAAGTTCTTTTTTTTGGAGAAAGCATTTAAGACCTCTTTTTTAAAATCTTTGACAAGCGGGCGACTGACCGCTGTCCGCTATTTATAATATTCTCTGAAAGCGATCCAGTTTTGACGGATGGTTTCGGAAAAATCCGGTCTGTTCCACCGGGCCATCATAGCCTTTCTCTTTCGGACCCCGAGATTCAAGCTGTGCCCCAGAAGACCTCTTAATTCTTTCTCATATTGTTTAAGAGATTGAAAATTTCCCTTTCGAACCGCCTCGGCCGCCGCTTGGCCGGCCATTTCGCCGGAAAGGAGGGCATTGCCCACACCGGCCCCGGTTATGGGGTGACAGGTCCCGGCCGCATCGCCGGCCAGGATCATATTCTCTTTGGCCACCGGAATCAGTCCGCCCACCGGAAGGATCCCTCCTCCTTGCCTTTTGATCGCATCTTTTATCAAATCTTCCTGGGCCAATTCCATCTTAAATTGATCAAGGACTTTCTTCAAGCCCTTGTGTAAAGAAGGAACGATGCCGACCCCCAAGTTGGCCTCGCCCCCTTTCGGAAAAAGCCAGCCATAACCTCCTTGGATATAAGGACGGAAATAGATACGCGTATGGTCCAAGGGCCTTGTTAGGGAAATCCGGTACTGGGCGGAAATTAAAAATTCCTTATGACCGCTTCCCATCCACCGGCCCACCTGGGAGGAAGGGCCATCGGCCCCGATGATGACCCGGCTTGAAATCCTGACCAACCCTTCTTTCTCCCGGGCAACAACCTGATCGCCCTGCCGGGTCCAGGCCTGGATCCCTGTTTTTAATTCTGCCCCGGCCTTGACCGCCAAACCGGCCAGCTCCTGGTCCAAGCGGTCCCGGTTGATTATTGCACCGGGGACAACCGTTTCTTTAACAGCGTCTCCGGGAATAAAAGTTTGCATGGCCCGGACCGTTTGAACCAGAAGGCCGGGACGGTTTAATTCCACATATCGGCTCACGGGCAGGGGCACATATTCGGCACAACGCACCGGGAGACCGACCCGCTCCCGCCGTTCCAGGAGGATAACGGCAGCCCCCTCCTGAGCCGCGAATCGGGCCGCCATGCTTCCGGCCGGTCCGGCCCCGATCACCAGGACATCGCAGGTCCATTGTTGATACTCAGACATTCTCTGATCCTACCAATTTCAAAACCTTTTCCAGCAACCCTATCCGCAAATGGGTCTGCTTCTCAAAGACCCCCTGATAAGCCTCTTTTTCCTTGTTCAATTCATAACAGGTGGTGTTTTCGATATCGATTAATAGACCTGACAAGCCTGCCTGTTTAAAGGCCTCCTGCCTTTTGAGCTGGAAGGCATCGCAGCAGCAGCCGATATAGGTCTTAAGGCCCTTTCGCTTTTCTTCTTCGAGGGACTCCACCAGGTGTTCATAATTCTGGATGGTGATCACCTTGATGCCCTTTCCCTTGGCCAGGGCAAAGGCCTCGCCGATGGTACACCCGCCGCACTGGATACAGCCGTCCTTGGCGCGGTACTCACATTCAGGCAGCTTGGAACAATAAGGCAGCAGGAGTAATTCGCATTGTTCCAGAATCTCCGACAGGGATCCGTTGAAGGTGGTCATAAAATCGGCCTCTTCAAAGGAAAACCCCAGATCTGGATAGGCCGTCTTGGCCACGGCTAATTGAATCGCCCGGGAAAAATCCCCGGGACGCAAACCCATGAGCCCCACCCGGTTTTTTTTAAAAAATCCTTCCACGCCCATGCCCAGGTCTTTTATGGCCGTATTTTTCAGGGCGGTCTCCAAATCAAAAACCGCCCTGCGGGGATGGATAAAAAAATCCCCGGTAATCAAAAGGTCTTTGATTTTTTTCTTCTTAACGTCGACCTTGACGGCCGTTCGGATCAAGCCCCCGTCTTCCTTATGGATGGAGCGAAACACCTCCTGAGGCCGGAAGGGGATCCTGTTGCCCTGAATCCACTTATTTGAAAGCATCCCGGGCAGTCGTTGCCGGAACAGGTCTTCTTCCTGCGCGGTAATTTCTCCGGCTTGGAAACGAATGCCCAATCCGTTAGCGAGGCCTTTTTCCAGGGCCTCTTTTACTTCTTCCAGAGAAGAGACCCGACCGAGCTGTTCCTTCAGACTGGTTACCCGCTCCCGGGCCGAAGTCAATTCCCGGTGGTTCAATTTTTCAACGGGGATGCGCAAGGCCTTGATCAGGTGTTCGAGATTAAAATCAATCAGCAGGGTGCCCTGAAAGAGGAAAACATCCCCTTCAAAGGCCGCCCCGGTGCCGGAAATCTTTCGGCCCTGGATTTCAATATCATTCCGGGGACGGAATCGGGCCTCCAGCCCCAAGGTTTGCAATCCCCGGGCCGCGGCCCGGCAGATGGCCCCGGTGATCTCCTCCATGGTCAGGCCCAGGGAAAGGGATTTTCTGGAGGCAATCAATTCCCAGCCCAATTGACCCTCATCGAAAAAAACGGCCCCGCCTCCGGTGATCCGGCGATTGATATCAATCCCCTCCCGGGCGCAGTAATCCACCCGGATCTCCTCAGCCACGGCCTGGTGATAGCCCACCAGGGCCGCCGGAGGGGAAAACCGCAAGTACCTGAGGGTATCAGGGATGATTCCTTGGACCCGGGCCGATAGCAAAGCCTCGTCCCAGGCCATGTTCTCGGCCCCGCTTAATAGGCCGGTGTCGATAATTCGTAGCATGGCTGTTCCATGCCGGATTATGGCTGTATTATGCTCTATCATGAATTGATCAGGGCGCAACACTCAGTATGATAAGAAACGTCCATCCCCAAATCTTCGGCCATCTGAACGGCCCGGTCACTTGGATAGGTGATTCCATCCAGCCCCGCCTCGATAGCCAGGCAATCGGTCTTGCGACGGTGAAGCCCCAAAGGGCGTTCACAACCCAAAACGACCGGTGTTTGGGGAAATAGTTTTCGGGCTAAGGCAAACAGTTCTCCCATGGCCTCCGGATCCGGAGGGGGCGTTTTGGCCATGACCGTTTTGGGGATGGGCCGAAATCCGACCAGCACCAGGGTCTTTATGGGATAAGGGGCGATCATCTCCAAGGCCCGCGGTTCTCCCAGGATTTGCCCAAAATGGAGTCCCATCACTATATGAGGGGCTGTTGGGATAGCCCGATCAGTAAGGCGTTTAAGGGATTGCTCATACTCTCCAACCGTGGCCTTAAGATGGTAGACTTCGCGAATGGTCCGATTGTCCCCGATGATATCCAGCAGGGCCAAATCCACCCCGGCTTCTGCCAGGGCATCGGCCATAAGAGGAGAAACCAGGCCGGTATGGACCAGAACCTTTAACCCCAATTCAGAGCGAATCTCTTTAATAACCGGGGTAAAATCCAACAAGGGAACCTTTCCTTCCTGATCCGCCCCTCCGCTGATCAGGATAGTCCGCCCCCCCCTTTCGGCCATTCGGCGGGCTGCTTCCTTTAAAGCCTGGGGGGTTCTGGCAGCCTGCATATTCTTTAAGATGATTCCTCCGCAATGCTTACACGTCAGTGCACAATGGCTGCCCGTAACCGATACGGCCCCTGTCCCGCAGGATTTTGTTAAGGGGAAGGGCGGGGCCTCGACTTTTTTTAAGGCCGGGAAGAAAAAAGAGATGGGTTTTCTTTGATGGTCCATTTGCTTCCAGTATATTAAAAAAAAAGGCCGGAGATCAACCTATAAATATTAATTTCCATTATTGATGAAATCGTAATAACCCGTCATTCCCGGGAACGTAAAATATCCTATTGCCCTAAGCTGATTTTTCTTCTATGATCGTTTTCGGATTAAAATAAAACCAGGAGGGTCCCCATGGAACAACAAATTTGGCATAAGTATAAATGGCCCAAGGAAGTACCTTACACTTTAAGTAAGCCCCCTCAACCCCTTTATCAAATCCTGGATGACCGGGTCAAAGAAACACCGGATCAAACTTATACTATTTTCGCCGATCGCCATCAGACTTACCTGGAAATCCAGGATATGGCCAACCGGGCCGCCACCTTCCTGGTCCGGAAAGGGATAAAACCCGGAGACCGGGTGGCCCTCTTTCTACCCAACTTACCCCATTTCCCGGTCGCTTTTTTTGGTGTTTTAAAAGCCGGAGCGGTTTGTGTAACCTGTAATCCTTTATATACGGCCAAGGAGTTGAATTTTCAGCTCAAGGATTCCGGGGCGGAAGCCCTTTTTGTCCTGGATCATCCTGTTTTTTACCCCACCGCCCTGGAGGCCATTAAAGGGACTGGGGTAAAAACCGTTATTGTCTGCGGTATTAAGGATTTTCTTCCCCCTCTAAAGGGCTTTATCGGCGGTCTTCTGGGGAAAATCCCCAAGGCCCCCTCTTTGGACCCTCAGCATATACCCTTTCGGGAAGCCCTGAAAACCCCACCTGACCCGCCTGTCCTTAAAATCGATCCGGTGGAGGATCTGGCCCTGATCTTATACACCGGGGGCACCACCGGAGTACCGAAAGGGGCTTCTTTGACCCATAATAATATCGGTTCCAATCTGGCTATGCTGGACGAATGGGCCCGGATTGATCCGGAAGACGGCGGCCCGGCCCAAAAAATTTCCCTCATGGGCAATCAAACCTATCTCGGTGTGTTGCCCTGGTATCATTCTTATGGTTTAACCTTGACCTTGCTGGCCTGTTGTGCCGGAGGTTTTCGGGTGGTCTGCGTTCCGGACCCCAGGGCCGGGAATCCCCCCTTTACCGAAGTCTTAAACCTGATCCAGAAATACAAAGTAACCGTTCTTCATGGAGTGCCGACCCTTTACAGCGCCATTATCAACCACCCTCTGGTCAATAAATTCGACCTCAAATCAGTTATCTATTGCGCCTCCGGGGCCGCCCC
>JACRBX010000327.1 GCA_016219225.1 Deltaproteobacteria bacterium | reverse complement strand
GCTGAAGGCCACTCCCCCGACCCCTGATCCCTGATTCCCGATCCCCCCTATTTGGGGATCAGGTTGTCGGGTATCTTCAACCCCAGCTCCTTGTAGTACTTGATAGCCCCGGGATGGAGGGGCACCGTAGAAGTTTCCAGGGTGAGTTTCGCCAGGTTGACGCCTTTAATGGAAGGATAGGCCGCCACCTGATCGGCAATATTTTCACAGGCCGACTTCACCATCTTGTAAACCAGATCTTCGGGCAGATCCTTTTTGGCAGCGACCCCGATCAGCATGGCGAAGGTCTTATAGGCCGGGGAATCCTTATAAAGACCCTTGGGAAGGCTGACGGTGCTCAAAAAAGGAAATTTCGCCTGGACCGTGGCGATATCCTTTGGGGTGAAGCCGAGGAGACGGATGGGGGTGAAGGTAGCGATGTCCAGTGTCGAGGCGTCAAGGGTGTCGACCCCCGCCCCGGATTTGACATAGCCCACGGTCCGTTTGTCCTTAATGGAGGCCACCGTATCCTCCGTTCCACCCCGGTAGTAGTTCGGGACCACCCCCAGAGCCGACAGGATGCTCTCAGCCGTCTTTTCAGTGGCCGACCCCCGCATTCCGGGATTAAAAGGTTTCCCGGCCAAATCCTGGACCGTTTTCACCCCGCTGTCTTCCCGAACGACAAAATTCTGAGGCGCCGCCTGATAAACCCAAAGCACATATTGATCCTTGATGGGCTTATCTTTCCAGACTCCCAGGCCGTGATAGGCCTGATACTGCACATGAACGGTGGTCATCCCCATGTCGAGGTCCCCCTTCTTCATGCGGTTGATGTTATCGACGGAAGCCCCCGTCTCCACCACCGAGATGTTCACCTCCGGCACCTTGGCATTGATGACCTTGGCGACGGCCACGAAATAGGCATAGTGGCTGGATGAGGACTGGGTCGATCCCATGGCCAATTGTTTCTTGGAGGCGGCTGAAGCCGGCTGGGGATGCCCCCATCCTAAAAATCCAAGGGCCAGGACAAGGCAAAACATCAGGGTTTTTCTAAGAGTCATCATTTTTGTTTTCCTCCTTTTAAATTTTAATTGTGCGTTACAATAACTATTGCTTTAACGTTCACCTTTAAAACCCAATATGGACGAAATCTTCCGGGATGCCTCCAGTACCAGGGGAAGGAAGATTTTCATCGCCTCTTGTTTGGAATGCCGCATAAGCGGAAAGGAGATATTGATGGCCGCTACGGCTACACCGGTATGATCGCGCACCGGTGCGGCAATAGCAAAAAGACCCGTGGCCAGCTCTTCGTCGTTCAAGGCGAACCCTTTGAGGCGGATCCCTCCCAGCTCATCTTTAAGGGCCTTGATCGATGCGATGGTCTTTTCCGTCTTCTTTTCAAAACGGAGCTGCTTCAGTATGGCTTCCAGTTCGGGTTCCGGAAGATAGGCCAGGATGGCCTTTCCCATGGAAGAACAATAGGCCGGGAGGCGGGAACCGATTCTTAAATTGGTTTCTATAATGTGCGTGGATTGCAGGCGTTCTACAAAAATAACCTCGGAACCACTGAGGATGGCCAGGTTGACCGTTGCCCCGGTCTTCTCCCGGATCTCTTTCATAACGGGCAGGGCCAATTCACGGACGCCTTTATTCTCCAAGGCGGCCAAACCGATGGTAATCATCCTCGGACCTATGGAATAACCGCCGGTGTCCGGGTCTTTGGCCACAAAACCCGACCGGGTCAAGGTCTGGAGGATCCGAAAACAGGAGGTTTTCTTGAGCCCGGAGATCTTCACCAAATTCTCCAGATTGAGGGCTGAACCGTGCCGGGACAGGAGACCCATGAGATTCAGGGCCTTTTCCAGGGATTTGATATAGTCTTTATCTTCCATCTATTCTTTATGGATTTCCCAGGCGCTGTTTCATCATTTCGATCACTTCGGCAATAGTGGTGCCCACCCGGGCGCCGGCCGTCTGCAACGATTTTATTTTACCTTGAACCGTACCTCCGGAGCCGGCAATAATAGCCCCGGCGTGTCCGATCCTTTGCCCTTCAGGCGCGGTGGACCCGGCAATATAGACAAAAACAGGTTTTTGAACTTCTCCACGGGCGATCAACTCTGCCGCCTCTTCCTCCATGGATCCCCCGATTTCCCCGATCAGAAGGACTGCTCTGGTCTCGGGATCTTTTTCAAAAAGCTTGAGGGCCTCGCCGAAGCGCAAGCCGACAATGCGGTCCCCTCCAACGCCGATGACCGTGCTTTGCCCCAGACCGGCGGCCGTCAGACGGGAGACCAGCTCATAAGTCAGGGTCCCGCTTCTTGAGGCCACACCAATGGGGCCGGGCTTAAAATACAGGGTGGGAACAAATCCGAGCTTGGCCTTTTCCGGAGGAGAAATCATCCCCGGGGTATTGGGCCCGATGATTACAACGTCCCGCTTTCGGGCTTCCTCAAACATTCCCATGGCATCGTGCAAAGGGACATGTTCGGTGACGATCACCAGGAGTTTTATGCCGTTATTCATGGCATCCAGGGCAGCCTCTTTAACCGCCTTGGCCGGAATAAACAGCACCGAGGCGTCGATCCTGTGATTCCGGCCGGCCTCTTCTATGGAATCATAGACCGGCACACCGTGTACCTTCTCGCCACCGGAACCCGGCCGCACTCCGGCCACTATCCGCGTTCCATACTCCAGCATATTCCCGGTGTGGTGCTTAGCCTGACCGCCGGTAATGCCTTGAATTAAGACTTGGGTATCTCGATAGGCCAGTATACTCATAACGCTGCCCCCACTATAGCGATGGCGCGATCGACCGACTCTTCCAGGCCGGCGATCGGTTGGATTCCAATATCTTCCAGAATTTGTCTTCCTTCCTTTTCCCGATTCCCGACCATTCGGACCACAATCGGAAAGGGCGGTTGATAGGCCGTCAGATAATCTTTAATCCCCCCGGCCAGCTCGTCACAGCGATTCAACCCCGCAAAGATGTTTATCAGAAGGCACTTGAGGCCGGGACTGTTGTGAAAGATCTGAAAAGCATCATAGATTCCCTGGCGGTTCATCTGGGCGGTATCCAGAAAATTGGCCGCCTTCCCGCCTCTGAGATGGATAAGATCCAAAATGGACATGGTGATACCGGCCCCGCTGGACAGGATCCCAATGTCTCCCTCCATTTGAATATAGGTCCAGCCTTTGTTTTTATAGGCCTGCTCCTGTTTAAAACTTTCCTCGGTCTGGGCCCTGGGGCGCACCAGTTCAGTGTGCCTGAATTGGGCTTCGTCGTCGATGACCAGGGCGCCATCCAGGGCGATCAACGATAAATCATCCCGGATCCCGAGAGGGTTGATTTCAGCCAGTTCGCAATCATAGCTCCGGAAAATCTCATAAAATGTGAGCAAGAGGCGCTGCAACCTGGTCGTCCAGTCCCCGCTTTTCTCCGGTCCTTCCTTGCCTATGAATTCGGCCAGGGTCCAGGCATCTTGTTCGGTAAGACCCTGAGAAATGGTTATGGGCCAGTTTCTTATTAAATCCGGTTTCTCCCGGGCCAGGGTTTCTATGTCGATCCCGCCCACAGGGCTCGCCAGGAAGACCGGCTGCCCTTTGGCGTAATCCACTGCCAGCCCGATGAATAACTCTCCTTTAAGCCGGACCTTTTCCTCCACCAGAAGGGTGTCGATCGTTTCCTTTTCATGCTTCCGGTTGAACAGGGAACGGCTCAAATTTTCAGCATCCTGGGGCGTGTCGGCCAAGCCGATCAATCCCGCCTTTCCTCTTTGTTTGGAAAGCGTTTGCGGCTTAAGGATCACCGGACCTTTTAAATGGGCGGCGATGCTCTGCACCTGTTCAGGGGAGGCGGCCAGGGCTCCCCGGGGAACCGTTATCCCCTGGGCCTCGAAAATTTTCTTGGCTTCATGTTCATAAAGTTTCATCGTTTTCCTTGTTCCGCATTAAGAAATATAATTCCGAAAAACAACATATAAGATTGAATTTGATTTGTCAAACAAAAAATGAGGAATCGTTAAGTTGTTGCTATTTTTTTCAAAATCGGTTATTCTTCCATAAAATCAAATTAGTGATAACGAGGTAACCTATGAATAAAATGAGCAGAATTGGTAAAATTTTCGGAATCGGACTCATCCTGGTCTTTACGATGGCCATAATTTCCAGCGAGGTCTGGGCCAGGGCCGGCGGGGGCCGTTCCGGGGGATTCCGGGGCAGCCGTTCCTTTTCGGCACCCCGAACCCAGTCGCCCGGGACCTCTCAGTTTCAGAGGAGCACCCCTCCATCTTCCGGTTTTATGAACCGGCCCTTTTCCCAGTCCACGGGAAGTCCTTTTCTGAGGGGCCTGGCTGGAGGTGTCGCCGGCGGCTTCCTGGGCAGTATGTTGTTTAGCGGCCTGGGGCATGGCGCCATGGGGTCCGGTTGGGGCTCCGGTGGGGGGTTAGGCGGTTCGGGGTTTGGTTTTCTAGAGATTATTTTAATCGGGGTTTTGATCTTTTTTATCTTCCGTTTTATTCGGAACAGAAAAAAAAACGAGTTTAGCCGAAACGCGGCTGCCGCTTACTCGCCTCCTCCCTATCAACAAGATCAACAAGCGGACCCCTATGCCGCCCCAATACAGAGCCCGGACCAGGAGGTAGAAGCCGGGATTTCCCACATCCAGTCCATGGATCAGAATTTCGATCCCCTGGCCTTCAAAGACTGGGTCCAGGACCTGTTTTTTAAGATCCAGGCCGCCTGGGGCAATCAGGATTTGAGTCCGATCGGTCCTTTTCTTACCAGTCAGATGAATGGGATTTTCCAGCAGGATTTGGATGGGATGAAGACCGCCGGTCGCGTCAACCGTCTGGAAAACATCGCCGTCCGGTCGGTGGATATTACCGAGGCCTGGCAGGAGGAGGGAAAAGATTTTATTACCATCCTTTTCTATGCCAATCTGTTGGATTACACGGAAGATAAAAATACAGGGGCCATCGTTTCCGGCAGCAAGACCGAGCCGGTCAAATTCAGGGAATTCTGGACCTTCGTGCGGCCCGTGGGAAGCCGGGGCACCTGGCAGTTGAGCGCCATTCAACAGGAGAACTAGTTAAGAAGCCTTAAATTAGGACGCAGATTTTCGCCGATACCCGCAGATAACTATTCTTGATGGTCACGTAAAAACTTGTCATTCCCGCGAAGGCGGGAATGACGAAAAGAGACAAGTTCCGACTTCCAAATAACTTAGCTTTTTTATTGCCAAGTTATTTTCTGATACAGCGCCGCAATGCGGCGTTTCATAGCTTTTTACGACTTCATCATTCTTTATATTCAAAATCTTGGCAATCTGCTTCGATCTGCGTCCAAAAAGGAATTTCCTATACTATCAAGATAATCCCGGGCGGATTGGAAAAAAAAGCCCGAGACAAATAATTCTTTAAAACGGGGATGGGCGGCCAGTTCCAGGTATTCCATCTTTCGGCTGATCCGGTCAGCCTCTTTTCTTTTCCCGGTATTCAACAGGGCCAGGCAGGCTCCATAACCGGCGGTGTTCCCCACCCGCCTGAGCTCCAGGCCCTGGTAATCCGGGAAGAGACCGAGGGTGCAGCCGTCCAGAGGATCGGCATAGTTACCGAAGGCCCCGGCCAGGAGAATCCGCCTGATCGGCTTTCCACCCAAAATCTCCTGCGATAATACCGCCCCGGCATAAAGGGCCGATTTGGCCAATTGCATTTCCGCCACATCTTTCCGGGTGATGACTATATCCTGACCCCGGGCCGTTTCAGAGCCCCAGACCAGAACGAATTCCCAACCGGTTTCAGCCTTTCGCAGACGGGGAGATCGAATTTCCGGATTAAAATTTCCTTTGGCCAGGATAATCCCTCTTCGGATCATTTCGGCCATGGCCGAGATGATGCCGGAGCCGCAAAGTCCGACCGGCGGTTGATGGCCGATGGTTTTCCAGGACACTTCCAGGGAATCCGGTTCTATTTTAACCTGTTCAATGGCCCCGCTGGCGGCCCTCATGCCCCATCGTATATGTCCGCCCTCAAAGGCCGGACCGGCCGCCGTGGAACAACAGATCAGGTGTGCTTTATTCCCGACCACGATTTCCCCATTGGTGCCGAGATCCATAAAAAGGGCCGGATCCTTATGCTTATGAAGACCGGTGGCCAAGATGCCGGCAATCGTATCGCTGCCAACAAATCCGGCCTTCAAGGGTAACAGGTGCAGGTACCCGGCGGGGTTGATTTCCAGGTCGAGGTCCCGGGCCTTTATATCCTGCGGGTCTTGAAGAACCAGCGGGTAGGGTGCCAGGGCCAGATAACGGGGATCCAGTCCGATCAGAAGATGATGCATGGCCGAGTTTCCAACGGCCGTCGCTTCCACGATTTGAAGGGGATCAATACCCGCCTCGGCCGAAGCCTCGGCAATCAGGCGATTTAAACATTGAATAATGGTTTTCCGGAGCCGGTCCAGCCCACCTGGCTCTTTCCGGCAAAAAGCAATCCGGCTGATTACATCGTCTCCAAAGGCGCTCTGCGGATTCAGGTCCGATCGGACCGAGAGCCTCCGGCCGGTTTTTAGATCAAAAAGATAACCGACCACCGTGGTGGTGCCTATATCAAAGGCCATTCCAAAACAATGCTCTTGTCTTCCGGGGATCAGGGCAATAACCTCTTTTTTGTTCCTTATCAGGGCGGTTTCCCCTTTTCCCGAACGAAGGGCCTGGGGAAGCCTTTTCAAAACAGGGAGATCGAGGGGCAGGATTTGGAACCCATAGGTTTCTTCAAGGGCCTTGGAAAGTCGTTGGCTATCGGCCCTGGCCAGATCCAGCGCAGGTTCAGGGACTTCCACATAAAAGGGGGCGACTGCCGGTTTCAGGGTCAGATGAACCGAAGACCCGGTGTCGGCGGTCAATATGACCGCTGGTTGAATACGGCTTTCTTCCGGGATGCGGATTACGGCCCCGGTCGATAAAACGGTTTCGCAAGCCAGCCGGAATCCCTGTTCGATGCCTTCTCCCAGGGTTTCCCGTTCCCATTCACTGGGCAAAGGCAATAAACCTTCGGCCGTCTCGACGATGACCCTGCATTTCCCGCATTTTTTCTTGCCCCCGCAGGGGGCTTGAAGCGGGACCCCCAGATCCTGGGCCATTTGCAGTAGGGTTTGCCGGCCGTCGGGCCGGGTTTTTTTCCCGAAAGGTAGAAAAGTTATAGAGTCCATTATTTTTTTTAAAACCTTATATAGAGATCCCCAAGAGGGTTTTGATCTTCCTTACCCCGTCGGCGGCGTCTTTGGCATAGGCCTGGGCGCCGCAGGTTTCCATGACAAATTTCAGGGTCAGGGCCGCCCCGCCGCAGACCACCTTGACTTTATCGGATAGATCACTCTGCCTGATGACCTTCACCGTTTCCTCCACAAAAGGGTCTCCGGTGGTCAAAAGCGAGGAAAGACCGACCACCTCGGCCTTGTGCGCCCGGGCCGCTTCTACAAATTTCTCCGAAGGAACGTTGACGCCAAGATCGATGACTTTGAATCCCGAGCTTTCCAGGAGAAGCTTGGTCAAATTTTTCCCGATGTCGTGGAGGTCGCCGAAGACGGTCCCCAGCACAATCGTACCCAGGGTTTCAGCCGTTTCCGTCCGAAGCAAAGGCCGGATCAAGTCCAGACAGGCCTGCATGGTCTTGGCGGCAATCATCATTTCCGGGACAAATATTTCCCTTTTCTCGAATTGATCCCCCACCTTATTCAAAGCCGGGATGAGATACCGATTGATTAAATCCTGGGGATCCGCCCCTTCGGCCAGGGCTTTTTGGGTCAATTCGACGGCCCTGTTTTTTTGACCGGCCATCACCGCTGACTCAAGAGTTTCTATGTCCGTGGTCCTCTGTTCTTTCCTTTTATGATGGCCCTTTTTTTCTTTCCGGTCCTTGTTTCCGAAAAATGCCAAATAATGCTGACAAAACTCGTCCTTCCCCAATAAGAGCTCGGTGAGCAACAGGACCTTCTTTATCTCCTTATCGGTCGGGTCGGCAATGGCGCAGGTCAGACCGTTTAAAACGGCCATGGCCAGAAAGAGGGCATTAATGGAAGACCGCTCCGGCAGTCCGAAGGAGATATTGGAAAGCCCCAGAGTCTGGTTGACTCCCAGGACATCCCTGATCAATTGCATGGCCCGCAGGGTTTCCAGACCGGACTGGTGGTCGGCACTGACGGCCATGGCCAGAGGATCAATAATCACATCTTCCCGGGGAATCCCTGCTTCGTCGGCCCCTTCCAGGATGCGCCGGGCGATCGCCAAGCGCGTTTCAGCCTGCCGGGGAATCCCCTTATCGTCCATGGTCAGGCCGATAACGGCCGCCCCATAACCCTTGACCAAAGGAAGGATCTGTTCCAGCTTTCTTTTTTCTCCATTGACCGAATTAACCAAAGCCTTTCCCTGATAGACGGCCAGACCGGCCTCCAGGGCCCTGGGCAGGGCCGAATCGAGGCACAGGGGAACGTCGGTAACCTCCTGAATGGTCTGGACGGCCTCTGACAGTAAGCGGGGCTCATCGATCCCTGAAATCCCGACATTGACATCCAGGATCCGGGCACCGGCCTTGACCTGTTTCCCGGCCTCTTTTTGGACTTTTTTCAAGTCCCCTTCTTCTAAGGCCCTGGCCAGTTTGATTCGTCCCGTGGGGTTGATGCGTTCTCCGATGATCACCAGGGGCTGGGCCGGGCCGATGGTCACGGTTTGGGAGGGACTTTTAATGAGGGTCTCCAGGTCCCCTGCCGGTTTCCCCGAACCGGAAGGCGGAAAAGAAAAAACCGGGGAAGAAGACTGTTTTCTGATGGTGCCGTATTCGGCAGCCGTTTTTAAGGCCGCCTTGACATTTTCATCCGGGGTGCCATAGGTCAGCCCCACCGTATCGATGGAATAATTGGCAAGCGGGGCGCCTTGATCGATCAATCGGCGCACCTCGGCGGCCACTTCTTCCGGGCGGCTGTTTTTCATCAGGACCGGACTGATCCGGGCATTGATCGCCACATCAGGCCCCAGGACCTGACGGGTCCGTTTCACATCCGACCCGAAGCCGATCTCCAAAAACTTCAAATGGTGAACCTGGGCATAGCCCGGAAGGGCCTGGTCCACGGAACCGCAGTGGTGTATGCCCAGGGGGTGGCAGGCCTCGGCCACCTGATTGTCATAAGGCAGATTGAAGGTCTCATAGGTCTGAAGGGAGATCTGCTCCACCGTACAGTTGGGCAGGACGAAAAGCCCGGGGTCGCACATGGGGGTTACATCCATGGCCCCGCTGCCGGTAAGGTCGTATATGAACCGGAAAAGTCGGATGATCGAGGCGGTACAGATCTTGAGCAGATGGTGGCAGAGGGCGGGATTTTCAAAATAATCAAAATAGAGCTGTTCCCCCCGGATTTTGAGGGCCAGGTTCTGAACCCCCGTGGTATTGATATCCCCGACCACTTTTCCGTACTTATTCTTAAGGTAATCGATCTGTTTGATCACCTCGGTCATGGGATAGGTATGGAGGAGGTCCGGGACCTCTAATTTTTTAATCCGGTCTTCGGACAGGTTTAAGGGGACAGCCCAGGGCAGGGCCTCTTTTTCATAAACAATCTCGCAGCCGAAGAGGGCCGGAAGCATAACCATGCCGAAGGTGATGAGGGGTTTGGGTTTCGGGTCAGGGACTCCCAGGCCCACCTCCCCGAACCGCTCATAGAGCCGGCGGTCCATCTCCATCCTGGCCGCGACCCGGGTCTCGGGATCGAAATAATAGTCCCGGTCAAAAGAAATGCCGTACTGCTTGTACCACCAGTCCGGATAAAAGCCTACACCCAGGGGAATGTGATCCCGTTCATTCATCGGTCCGGCCTCCTGTTCAGCCCTTCTGCCTTTTTTTGGATCGAATGATACCCGAAAAAGTTATATTTAGCAACGCCGTATCATAATCAGGAAGGAGGATTTGTCTTTCCTCCCTCTCCGAACTCACCACTCCGAACTCCGAACTTCTTTTCCCTTCCCCTTCGAGCTTTTCTTCGATATGCAATCTATAGTTGCATTATGTTCCTTTTAGCCCTATAATGATACCATGTTGCAACATAACCGTTTGGAGGACGATCATGGCCACAGCAGTAAGAATATCTGAAGAACTTTTGAACGACGCGAAAAGATTTAGCCGCATAGACCACCGGTCGCTTGCCGGCCAGATTGAGCATTGGGCACGGATGGGTAAATGTGCCGAAGAGAATCCGGACTTGCCATATTCCCTTATTAAGGAAATCCTGATCGGGCTTGACGAATTGGACGAAAACGAGAAAACCGAATACAAGTTCGGGTAACCTGTTATGAAAATCTACCAGTCAAGGTCATTTGAAAAAAAAGTAAAGAAGATGTCGAAGTCCGAAAAGGACTCATTGGATCGGGAAATAAAACGAATAGCGGAAAATCCGGGCATTGGGGAAGAAAAGAAAGGCGACCTGAAAGGCGTATTCGTACACAAGTTCAAACTCAAGACAATCCAGTTTCTACTTGCCTATCGGAAAGCTAATGGGGATTTAGAACTTGTTATGGCCGGGCCTCATGAAAATTATTATCGAGACTTGAAACAACATTTGAAGAACCGATAGTTCGGGTAATCGGGGAGGGGGAGAGTTTCTCCCCCCTCCCCACATCACCCGGCATGCTTGCGTGATCTTTGAGTCTTTTTCCCGGCATCTCGATTTTTGCTTTTCCTTTTCTCCGAACTCCGAACTTCTTTTCCCCCTGGCCTCTTCCCTCAAATCCCCCAAAGATGCTCCTTCTTATCTCTATCTTCTTCTTTCTCCTTCTCCGAACTCACCACTCCGAACTCCGAACTTTTTTTC
>JACRBX010000326.1 GCA_016219225.1 Deltaproteobacteria bacterium | reverse complement strand
GTGATTCTAAAAGGTTTGGGAAAAGCCCTGGACCCCGGCTTTCGCCGGGGTGACGGCTACGCGGGTTTTGGTTTTTGTTTGTGAGCCCCTTTGAGGGGCTTAAATATTCAAGCCTCCGGCTTTGCCGGAGGTCGTCTGACTCGTGGTGCCCCCCTGGGGCATAAGGGCTTATTATGGAACCAGATTCGATTATCATTACTTGTCCCCGATGTGGGACCAAAAACCGTGTTCCCAAATGGCGTCTGAACGAACATCCCATTTGTGGCAAATGTCGGGCTCCTCTTTCATCCCGACCCTCATTAAATCATCCGGTCGTGGTTACCGACCATTCCTTTCAACAGGAAGTTCTTGATTTTTCGGGAACGGTGGTCCTGGACTGCTGGGCCCCCTGGTGTGGCCCCTGCAAGATGATCGCCCCCATTCTGGATCAATTAGCCAAAGAATATGCCGGCCGGGTCAAGTTCGCCAAACTGAATACGGATGAAAATCAAGGGACGGCCAGAAAATTTTCCATCCAAAGCATCCCGACTTTACTTTTTTTCAAAGCGGGAAAACTCGTCGATCGGCAGGTCGGCGCCTTGCCCAAGGGGGAGATCGAAAAGCATCTCCGGTCCATTCTGTAGATACCCGGTTTGTGTTAAAAAGCCGGTACTTTCCCGAATTCGGTTAAAGGCCCAGAGGATTGAAAAATTCTTGTTCAAACCGGGCGGAAAATTCTTCCGGCCGGGCAGGTATCCATTTTCCGGCCAATTCCCTGATCCGGCCGGCCTGGTTGACCAGCCGATGGCGGCCTTCTTTTTTAGCCCGGATAACGCCGGACCAGTCCATTTCCTTTTTGAATTTCCTGATGGCCGGAATAATTTCCGGGAACAGGGTCCGGCGAAGGCCTTTCAGGTTGGAGAGATAAAAGGCCAGAGAGCCGGCCTTTCCACTTTCGATTATATGGGTTAGCGTTCCCCCCGGATGGGTATCTGCCAAAAGATCCTTCAGGGTTCGAAGGTACAATTCGACCCGGCTGAAAGGAAAGAGGGAAAGCAGGGACCGCCAAAGGCCTTGGGGAATGGTTCGATCCCGGGCCTCCCCCAGTTCATGAAACAATACCGTTTCCAGTTCGGATTGGATGATCGGTTCCATTTGACCATCGGGCGGTGCCGAAGGATTCCAGCCGTAAAAGGAAAGGGCCAGTGCAGTGGCCTCCCGCTCCCACTGTTCGGTTTCCTGGATCTTGGACCATAGGAAAAAACGCAAAGGGTCGAGATGAAGGACGATAGTCCTTCCCTGTCTCTGGGCCAGGGTCAGGGACAGGTCACAGGCTAAATTCCGTTCCAGGACAATGACGGTGAACCCAAAGGACAGGCGTTTTTCCTTAACCCTACCCAGAAAAAAAGTCGGCTTCAATCCTCTCCCATATCCGGCCCCATAATAAAGCCCGGCCGGTATCAGGAATTGATTAATCTGCCGATTGTCCAGGTAATCAAAGGTGTGGCCATTAATCCGGATCGGTTCAAAAGGGGAATCCAGACACTCCAGCCACAGGGCTTCCTTTTGGTCGATCCATTTCAAAAGCCGATCTTTGTCGGTAGGGCTCCAGGGCGGATTCTGTTTTTCCCAGTTATACTGGTCTTTCATTCTAAGAAACAGACCGCATAAGGAAAAAAGCCCACTATGATGGGCATCTGCCAGGGTACAATTTTTACGAATGGTGGGCAGGATTTGCTGTAATATCTTGCTCCGGGTTTCTGATGACTTGATTTTTGTTTTCGGAGAGGACATAGAATCTTCTTGTTATTTAAATTTAAATAAAATCCTTGACGATCACCCCTATATATTAGTACCTTTTAATACGAAAATAAAGTTACAAGTTGCAAGATGCAAGTTTCATGCTTCATGGTACTTAATGGGGCTGAAGGTCTTGCAGAAGATCTATGCGAAAATCAATTCATATCCTAATGGGGTTTGTTATTTGGGGACTGTTCACTGCGGCCTTCGTTCCGGGTCTGGAAGGCCGGGAATCGGGAAAGCCCTTCCGGGTGGTCTGCACTATCCTTCCTGTCTATTCGCTGACGCTCAATGTAGTCGGGAAGACCCCCGGAGTACAGGTGGACTTGCTCCTGCCGGCCCATCAAGGGTGCCCTCATAATTACGACCTGACCCCTGGTGATTTGATTAAGATGACCCGGGCCGATCTAATTATAGCCAACGGCCTTGGAATGGAAGAATTTTTAGATCAATTTTTAAAACAGGCCGGGTCCAAAGTCCCCGTTATTCTGGCGGCCGAGAAAATTCAACCCATTTTGAATCGACCTGAACCGGCTCATTCAGACCATGGAAAATCCAAGACCGGGCAGCGTCATGATCATGCCGACCTCATGAATGGTCACGCCTGGGTGAGTCCCAGGGCAGCGGCGATCATGGTCCGGACCATTGCCGAGGGACTTTCTCTTAAAGACCCGGCCCATGCCCGGGATTATGGTCTGAATGCCCAGGAATACTCCGGAAGACTGGAAGGCCTGTTTCAGGAAATGCAGCAGGTGGTGGCCCGGGCCCGGAACAAAAAGATTCTTGCCTTTCATGATATTCTGGCTTATCTGGCCCGGGATACCGGCCTGACGATGGTTGGGGTCATTCAAACCCAATTAGGCGTGGAGCCTTCCCCCAAGGTTCTGGCCCGTCTGGCCAGGAAGGTCAAAAATGATCGGGTGGCAACCATTTTTTCAGAACCCCAATATTCCGATAAGGTGGCTCAAACGCTTTCCAGAGAGACGGGTGTTCCTGTTTTTGAAATGGACCCGGTCGCTACCGGGAAGGCGGCGGCCGATACCTATGAAAATGCCATGAAAAAGAATTTGGAAATTTTCAGGAAGGCGTTTAAATAATTTATATGGAACAGAACCGGACCCTTTCCCCGGAAACCGCCATTGAACTCCGAAACTTGGAGGTCACTATCCGCAAGGTAGAGATCCTGAGGGATGTGTCCTGCTCCATCCCGGCCGGCCGGACCACGGCCATTATAGGTCCCAATGGTGCCGGGAAAACCACTTTGCTCCTGGCCCTCCTGGGATTGATTCCTTATAAAGGGACCATTCATTTTGGAGGTTCCCTTGGGGGACGACCTGACATGGGTTATGTGCCCCAACGTTTGGAATTTGACCGTGGTCTGCCTTGCACAGTGGAAGATCTGATGACTATTTCGATCAACAGGAAACCCCTCTGGCTGGGGAAAAGAGAAAAGGTCAGGGATCAGGTCCGGGCCGGATTAAAAAGGGTAGGGGCCTTGGGCCTGGAAGATCGTTTCATAGGCAAACTTTCCGGTGGGGAATTACAAAAGGTCCTGTTGGCCATGGCTTTAGAGGGTAATCCCCAGATCCTGCTGCTTGATGAGCCGACTGCCGGGATTGATGCCACAGGAGAACAGTTGTTTTGTGACCTCCTTTCCGATATCCAGCATCAGGCCAATCTGACCGTTATCTTGATTTCCCATGACCTTTCAGTGGTCTCCAACCATGCCCAGCACGTGATCTGTTTAAATAAAACCGTTCGTTGTTGCGGGGGCTTAAGTACCCTTACCGAAGAGAATCTGTTGAAGACCTTCGGACTTCATGTTCAAATTTATCCTCACAGCCATGGCCCCCATCATGGCGACGGCGAATTGAATCCCTGATCCATGGAAGCCCTCTTTTCCCCTTTATATTCTTTTCTGCAAACCGCGGTCCCTTTCGAATGGGCCCAGTTTGCTTTTATCTGGCGGGCTATCGGCGCCATGATGATCATCGCCCCCTTGTGTGCCGTCCTGGGGGTCCATGTGGTCAATTTCCGGATGGCCTTTTTTTCAGATGCCATCAGCCATTCCACCTTTGCCGGGGTGGCCCTGGGAGTCCTCTGGGGGGTGGAGCCGTCCATTACGCTGATTGGTTTTGGAATCCTGGCCGGGCTCAGTATTACCCTGGTCAAGGGGCGATCGGATCTGTCTTCCGATACCGTTATCAGTGTCATCCTCTCGGCTACCGTGGCCCTTGGGATCACGGTCTTATATGCCCAAAAAGAAACCCGCAATCTGGAGGCCTATCTTTATGGAACCGTTTTGGCCATCAACGATGGTGAGCTGTTATTACTCCTTTTAATCGGGTCTCTGGTCTTCATCGTTATGGGGATTTGGTTCAATCGATTGTTTTTGATCAGTCTGAATCATCATCTGGCGGCTTCCCGCGGGATATCCGTAAGGTGGTTGGAATACGGTTTTTCCCTGATTCTGGCTATCGTGGTTACTTTCAGTATCCGGGCTATCGGACTCTTTTTAGTCACCGCCATGCTGGTCGTGCCGGCCGCTACGGCCAGGAATTTGGCCAAGGGGATGTCCAGTCTGTTTTGGGTGGCCATGATTTTGGCCTTGATCTCCGGAATTTCAGGCATCCTCCTTTCTTTTTATTTAAATGCTCCGGCCGGGGCGACCACTATTTTAATCGGCTGTTTCTTTTTCTTGTGCTCCTGGTTATTGGGGCGCCGGACTTACTGATCAATCCATTAAAAAAAGAACATTTTTTCAATTGACAAAAGATCCGGGTTCGGTTAATTTGCAGGATTGAGCGGGAATAACTCAGTGGTAGAGTGCAACCTTGCCAAGGTTGAAGTCGCGGGTTCAAATCCCGTTTCCCGCTCCAAAATTATGATTCCCATCTATCCGGCGGCATAGCCAAGTGGCTAAGGCAGCGGTCTGCAAAACCGTTATTCACCGGTTCGAGTC
>JACRBX010000325.1 GCA_016219225.1 Deltaproteobacteria bacterium | reverse complement strand
CGTTCAAGCAACTGCGGCCGCCGATATCTTTGCCGATATTCTGGAACTGGATTTCCCAGATCATACGGTCGATGAAATTCGTCTCCATCATGTTTTTGAACATTTTGATCGGTCAAGGGCGCTGGCCCTTTTGATACGGTGGCACTCCTGGTTGAAAGTCAAGGGTAAACTTCATATAGAAACACCGGACATCATCGGATCGGCTCGCACACTTCTTTCTGAAATGTCTTATAAGACCAAACAAGCGGTATTGCGCCATGCCTTTGGTTCCCATGAGGCTTACTGGGCGTATCATTTGGATGGTTGGTACAAAGAAAAGTTTGAACACATTCTTTCAAAACTCGGATTTACTGTCCAATGTCAGAATGTGCAATGGAAAGGAGACCCTTGGCTTTCAAATGTCCATGCCATCGCTTTAAAAAAGGGCCATATTTCTCAAAATGATCTGTTGAAATGCGCTGATGAGATACTTTTGGATTCAATGGTGGCCGATGTCCCCGGTGAACGGTCCATGCATAATGTGTGGTGTCGGATGATCCGGGATGAACTCCAAAAAAATCGCAAGGATTCTGAATTCCCACCATTTCCCCAGGTCGATTTAAGCGGACTAACGATTCATACGGATTCTCCCCAGTTCGACCAACACGGATACGACGATATTGAATTTTCTCGAAATGGAGAATTAAACGTTCTAAAAGAAATCGTAAAACAGGATGGAATCATTTTTGATGTAGGAGCCAATAAAGGTCATTGGAGTAAGCTGGCCCTGGGATTGAACCCCAGGGCCAGAATAATTGCCTTCGAACCAGTTCCCGAAACGTTTGTTGTTCTTCAGGAAAATCTGACCGCTCCTAATGTGAGGCTCCATAATCTGGCCGTGTCGGGCGATAATCAAGATAAGACTTTTTACCATTGGGACGATAGTTTTGAAACCGGGGAATTAAGCTCCCTTTACCGACGCCTTGAGATTGAGAAAAAAATGAATGCCTCTGTTAAACCGATTAAGGTAAAAAGCAGATGCCTCGATACCTTTTGCTTTGAACACGAAATTCAAAAAATCGATTTCTTAAAAATTGATACGGAAGGGGCGGAATTGGATGTCCTGCGTGGAGCCACCAATCTTCTGGAATTAAAACATATTCGGGTGCTGCAATTTGAATACGGCGGAACCTACCTTGATGCCCATATAACTTTGAGGCAGATTTATAATCTTTTACGGCACTATGGTTATACTATTTATCGTATCATTCCCGACGGGCTACTCTATATTCCCATTTGGCGGGACGTCCTTGAAAACTATCGTTATGCTAATTATCTGGCGGTTGCCTCCTCTGCAATTCCTTCCGCAGCCGAAGTTCGGCAGACGCATGTTAAAGAAGCTGAAATATCATCACCGGTCCAGACTGAGACAATGACGGCAGTGGTGTTCAGTAAAGACCGGGCCATGCAATTAGATGCTTCATTGCGTTCCCTTATTCAGCATTGTCGTGATCTACAAGACTTAAAGGTAAAAGTGATTTATAAAACTTCGAACGAACGAAATCATCAACAATATGAAAAATTGAAACGGACTTATCCGCCCATGGAATTTATTCCGGAGCGAGACTTTAAGACCGATTTTCTGAATGCCCTCTACCCATATCACTATGTGTTGTTTCTGGTGGACGACAATTTATTTATAAGGGACTTTCGTCTAACGGACCTGGTAGCCTATCTGGAGAAATATCAGCAGGCCATCGGTTTTTCCTTACGTCTTGGAAAAAATACGACCTTTTGTTATATGCAGAATAAGAATCAGAAATTGCCTGATTTTAATGCTGTCGGTAAAGGGGTATTGAAGTATAACTGGACGAAAGAAGAATTGGACTTCGGTTACCCACTGGAGGTCTCCAGTTCTCTCTATTCCATCGGGGACATCCTGCCTATTTTAAGGGAAGGTGATTTTAAAAATCCAAACACCCTCGAAGCCCTCCTTGACGCCGGTAAATCGTTTTTTAAAAATGCCGAAAATGAACTCCTTTGTTTCGAGACCAGTGCCGCCTTCTGCAATCCCGCAAATATGGTGCAAAATCTCTGGAACAACAAGGCGGGTCATAATAATCAGTATAGCCCGGATGCTCTGGCCGACTTGTTTGAAAAAGGGTACAGAATCGATCTTGAAAAATTTTCAGAATTTATTCCCAACTCCTGTCACCAGGAGGTGGAATTCCAATTTACTGAACCATCGGGTCAAACAATCCACCAATCCGGCGTTGCTTCCCTTGTTTCAATCATCATTTTGAGCTACAATGGTCTGGATCATATAAAGGCCTGTCTTGAATCGATAAGGAGAAACACCACCCAAACCTACGAGATTATCGTCGTCGATAATGCCAAGCAGGATGGATCCGTTGAGTATCTCAGAACGATCAAGGATATTGTGTTGATCGAAAACCCTGAAAATGTTGGTCCGGCCGTGTCCCGGGCTCAGGCCATGGCTGTAGCCAAGGGGAACTATATAGTCTTTCTGGACGATGACACACTGGTCCCGCAAGACTGGCTCTCAAAATTCATTTCCATTGTTGAGGAGCACCCTGAAATAGGGATGATCGGGCCGGTCTCCAATTATGCTTCCGGACTGCAAGTTGTGGAAAATGGTTCCTATGGGACAGTTGAAGAACTTGATAGGATAGCCCGGGAGCATTATCAGGCCCATCGCGGAAAATTTACCATAGTGCCCCGTTTAGTCAGTTTCTGTCTTTTTATCACCCGGTCGGTCGTTGAAAAAATCGGCACTTTTGATCATCGTTTCGGTCTGTTCGGTTTTGAGGACGACGACTATGCACTACGAGCCTTCCTTGCCGGACTCAATCCCACAATTGCTCATGAAATATTCATCCATCATACCGGAGGACCGCAGGGGCGGGGCAATGTAGTCTATAATGATCGGCTCCAAAAAGCCTGGACGATCTATAAGGAGAAATGGGGGATTAATCCCAAAATCGAATATGGCCAACCCTACGACAGCACGCCTATAATCTCTCAATCATTTGATAGAAATAAACATTTTGTACCGCTGCCCGACAAGCAAAAAATCAATGAACTGATTCATCAAAACCAAACAGGGTCTCCCGGTAAGGATTGTACTCCCGTTACTGAAACCACCTTAATTGCCTCCGGGCTGACTTCCATTATCCTACCGATCAACAGTTTCAATGGTAAGTTGCGACGTTGTCTTGAGTCAATCGAAACTCAGATCACAGAACCCCATGAGATCATCCTGGCGGAGCTTGGAGTCTTATCAAAACCGGCCTGGCTCAATCATTGTGTTAATAAAAATACTCCCTTAAAGAGGATCGGAGTTCCCAAAAATTCCAACTATGCCGAGCGGTTAAATAAAGCATTGGAAAAAATAACGGGACAATATGTTCTGATTTTAGATCCAAATAGCATTGTGCTTGAAGGCGCTTTCGGGAGAATGGTTGAATCTTTGAACCGAAATCCAAAGTTCGGGATAACCGTTCCCTTGTTCAATCAGGCCATCGGTTCCCAACAAATTCCCGGTGTTCAACACCTGTCTTTCAAAGACTATTCTGATTATGCCTCCACTTTCAGCAGGCGAAACCGCCATCGTTTCGCCATGACTTTTGAAATAGACCATTTATGCGTACTGATTAAAAGAGAGGTTATCGAGGCCGTTGGTCCTTTCAATCAAAAAATCCAACCCTCCTTTTTCGTACTCAACGATTATCGTCTAAGGGCACTCGTAATCGGTTATCAAACGATTATGGCTGCCGATACTTGTATGTACATAAATCAGGATGATCAAAGAAGGGTGGGTTCGGATAAGGTTTTTCATAATCAATGGGACATTTTTGATCCCCAGAGTGAAAAAGGGAAAAAAATATCTCCTTTTGTAGCCATAAAAAATGCCCGCGATGATTACAGCAAGGGACTCTTTGATAAGTCGGTCCAAGCCATTATAGAAGGGATAAAATACACCCCGGAAGATGAGGAACTCTATTATTGCCTGGCGGAAATCCTATTTCAGGAAAAATCATTTCAGGAAGTTATAGAGACCCTGCAGGCCATGCCGCAGGATGGAAAGGACAAGGCAAGGACGCTGGCGATTCTTGGGTACTCTAATTTTTATTTAGGGCATCTGGAGGAAGCCGAGGTTTTTGGGAATCGGGCCATTTCCCTTTTCGGGAATTCGAGTGAGGTTCTTAATCTCAAAGGATTAATAGCCCTTAAACGGGAAGACCGAATAGGGGCTGAGAAACTGTTTTATCAGGCTATTGAATTAAATCCCTGTGTCGCCGACCCTTATGTGAACTTAGGCGTAATGAAATGGCACAATAATGAAAAAGAAGAAGGGTTGGATTTTATTGAAAAAGGTTTTATTCTTTCTCCTAAAACCGGCGATTTCTCAGCTACCTACCAATCGGCAGTCACTTCCTTGAACCAATTTTCAAGAGCTGAAACAGTAGCCCGAGAAGCTTTGGGCCTTTTTCCGAACAATAAGATTCTTTCTTTTCTGCTCGTCGATATCCTTTTGCAGCAACAAAAAAATTCTGAGGCTATGAAAGAAATAGAAAAGGCCCTGTTAGCCTTTGGCATAAACGAGGATATCCTCTCGGCAGCCAAAACCGTGAGAGAAAAAATCGGTCCCCTTACTATCGATCAAAACAAGAAAGGAACCGGCACTTTGTCGATCTGCATGATCGTTAAAAACGAAGCGACCTATATGGCTCGTTGTCTGGCCAGCCTCAAACCGGTCGCCGATGAGATCATTGTAGTTGACACGGGATCAACCGATCAAACCAAGGAAATTGCTACGGCTTTCGGAGCCCAAGTCTTTGATTTTCCCTGGACCAATGATTTTTCCGAGGCCAGAAATATTTCTCTCGAAAAAGCGCAAGGGGACTGGATTTTGGTTCATGATGCCGATGAGGTTTTGTCACTCTTAGATTACGAAAAATTCAAACATCTTATACGGCAAAAACACTCCAAACCCATCGCCTATGACCTGATTACCCGGAACTACATCATGGAGCCGGCAATCGATGGCTGGACGGCCAATATCGGGGAATACCGGGAGGAAGAATCGGGGTCCGGATGGTTCCCCAGTAATAAAGTCAGACTCTTTAAGAATGACTCTCGTATCCGATTCTGCAATCCCGTTCATGAGATTCTGGAGATATCCATTAAACAGGCCGGAATAGATATAAAGCCTTGCAATATTCCCATTCATCATTATGGTAAACTCCCCACCAAGACCAATGAAAAAAAAGGGGACATTTACTACCTTTTAGGAAAACGTAAATTAGAACTCATGGGAGATATCCCTATCGCACACCGCGAGATGGCCATTCAGGCTGAGGAATTGGGTAAACACGAAGAAGCCATAACGCACTGGCAGGCCTATGCCCGGGCCATCCCTGACAATGCGCTGGCTCATTTCAATATGGCCAGCATCTATTTCGAAATGGGAGAATTTACCAGGGCGCTTGAAGTGGCCGAAAAGGCATTAGAAATCGATTCTCAGGCCAAGGAAACCATCCTTACCTATGCCACGGTCTCCCTTTGTGCCGGTGATCCAATCGAAGCTGAAAAAAAATTGGAAGGATTGCTGGAGAGGGTAAAGAATTACCCTCCGGCACAAGTGGCCTTAGCCGCCTCTTATTGCATCACCGGAAAGAAAGAAGAAGGAGTGACTTTAATGAAAAAAATGAAAAGAAAAGGATACAATTATGACCCGGCCATGGAATCATTATCTAAAAAATTGCTCTTGGCCGGCAGAACCGAATTAGCAATGAATTTACTGGAAAGTATGTTGGCGTGGGATGCTGAAAAGCAAAAGACCCTGGCACTTCTTGAAGAGTGCCGGACGGCTTCAGGGTGCTCTCCTGCCTAGCCTATCCTCCGGGTAAGGGATGGATATTACAAAATAGCTTTTCCTTTTTCAAGAAAAAGGAAATCCGTTAGTGCTGGAATACTTTCCAGTCGATGACTCTGGCTCACTTTCGCACCGGAGATAACGCCCCTGAGCCCCGAAGTCCGGCGGCGATATTATTATTGATATTGATGATGAGATCAAGCCTGTCAGGAGAAGAATCGTTGCCCATTACTTCGATAATCCGCTTATCTACCATCAGACTGAGCTTTAAAATATTTGCCCTTAATTCGATGGGCATGGGATGGTCTTCTTTGGCCAGCTCATCCTGAAATATGGTCCAAACTTTCTGGTTGAAGGTCAACGCCTCATCCCACCTCCGGAAATGACCTTCTTCGTTCCATTGTTCTTGACACAGTATTAAGAGACGGGCGGCTTTGGTAAGGACCGCTGCCTCCAAATTGCGACCAGATGTAGTTGTTTTCAGCGCTTCCTGGTAGGCTTTAAGCCCTAATGCTGGCATGTTTTGTAACCTCCTCTTCATAGCGGATTAATCTTTTGGCTAATTTAAGCGCCTGGTAGTAGGTACCATTCAAAATATGGTGGCTTATCTGTCCGAGCAATTCCGACGTACTTGGCGCTGCTTCAATGACATCCTTGATCAAGGCCCAGTAGGTTTCATGTTTCACGGCGAGATCTTTTTTGTCTACGTACATGAGCTGGATCATAAAGTAAATCCGTTTGCAAGGGGTTACGGCCTCTTTTTCACGGAGGATGTCTTTTTCGCGCAAAATAGGGACATTGTTTTCAATAATCAATTCGCACTTGCTGCTGCCGTTGATGATGACAGCACCATCCAAAATTAGACGTTCCTGGGGTTTTAAAATTATTTTCAGTGCCAAGGTGTCCTGCTTATTCTTTAAATATACTCCACGTATCTCCAATAGGGAAAAAGGGAGGATCTTTGAACTTGGTTAAATTCTTTGGCACTGCCTCTCCTTCCGTTTTCCCGGAAGGCTGAATTTTCATTTTTTCGGGAACAGGAGGCGGAGTTTTGGGAACAACCAGAGTTTTGGGAACAACCTTCATATCTATATTAGAGATCGGGTTCGGGTTTATACTGCCTATTTTTTCTATAGCCATATTCTTACCTCCTGCTTAAAAGGCAGGTGGAGGAGGGCCAAGCCCTCCTCCTTATCTGCCCTAATACTACCTACTGAAACAATCTCAATACCGACTGGGCGGCCTGGGCCGACATACTCAAGGCAGACGTACTGAGGGATTGTCTGGTCTGGAGCATCAGCATACTGGCGCCTTCTTCGTTGGCGTCAGCCAAGGTTAGTTTGTCGGCACCGGTTTGAAGGGTTTGAGCAATGTTGGAAATCCACTCATCCCGTGTATTTACGGTAGCGAGGTTAGTCGCAAAGCTTGAAGCATTGGTCCTTAAAGTAGATATAGCGGTATCAATTTTATCAATAGAGGTTTGAAGCGTTGATTCGCTGGTCGTCGTCAAGGAGGCATCCAAGGCCAAACCACTCCGGCTGCCGTCGAAGGATGAAACCGTCAAGGTGTGGCTATTGCCGAAACGGACAGTCATATCGTAGGTCCCGCCGGAAGCGCCTCCCAGAAGATTCTTGCCTTTGTAAAATGCATCCGACTTCAAATCATCAAGCTGGCTCATTAAGGTGCTGTACTGAGTTACCTTAGAAGTCAGATCCGAAGAGGCTTCCACAGCCGACTCTCCATAGGCCAGACTTAAAGCGGCGCTATATTCAATGTCGCCCGCAACCATGGTATTGGCCGCAGCGGTGACAGTAATTTTGCTGCCGCTTACAGTAGCCGACATGGCCCGGGTCTCTGTGGCCTGATTAATGGCGCTGGCCAGACCTACGGCCATAGAATCCGTTGTGGAGCCAATATTAAAATTGGTAGCCGCAGTAGCCCCTGAGGCCACTGCCGTAAAGGTGGTTCCACCAATATTGATGGTTGTACCGGCGGAAATTCCGGTGACTGTATTGATGGTCAAAACCTGACTGGAAGAACCGGTACCGGAAGTCAGAGCACCTTTGGCGTCCTCGGCAACAGCCTTGGCCGATTGAAGCAGTTTGGTGATGGAACTGATGGCGGTATCAGCCGCTTTAATGGTCTGAATCGCCTCGGAAATTCCATCCTTAAAGGCGAGCAGGTCGTTGGCCCTGTTGGTATGGGCCAGGGCGGTAAAATAGTTGGTCGGATTATCAAGGGCCGAATTGACTTTCTTCCCTGTGGCCAGCCGATTTTGGGTCGTTTCTTGTAAAACAGAGGTTTGTTGTAAGGCTAATAAGTTCTGCCTCATGCCGCTTGATAAAGATACATTTGCCATGGTATTTCTCCTTTTTCTAAGTTTTTTTCCGGCAATTCTTGCCGGGTTGTTGCCGGTAAACCGGCTGGTTACTGAAAGGCTGTTTTCGGTCTCTACTCCTTCTTTCCCTCCATTCCGACCGGATTTTTGCCTTTAGGTATCTTTTCGGATCGGGTTACGGAAAACTTTAGTTTTTTAACAATCGATGAGGATTTTTTGAAGCCTCCGATCCTGAATTCTCTTGTTTGGTTGATTTGAAGCCTCCTTAATGATAAAAAAAGGAATAGAGATCGCTATTGATGCAGTGGATTGCCGGGTAAGGATTGCTTCGATTAATTTTCAATGACTTAATAGGGGATTTTTTAAGGACCGTCATTATTCTTGGTAGTCAATATAGAGCAGGAAAGTGCAAGCCGTGTTTAAAAAATTAGTCATCGTCTTTTTTTTAGCCGTTATTCTGGTTATCGGTTTTTCCTTGATCTATCCTCCTGTTTCCAAGCTTAAAAAAGAAAACCCTAAGAAGACCTCTTTTATGCAGTTCCGGGAAAGAGAAGGGCAGGCCCAAGGGAAAAAGATTCGCCTGAAGCAGCAATGGGTCCCTCTTTCCCGAATATCACCCTACCTGATCAAGGCGGTGATCATCGCCGAAGATGACAAGTTCTGGAAACACGAAGGGTTTGATTTTGAGGCCATACAAAAGGCCATGGAAAAAGACCTGAAGGTTCGAAAATTCAAGGTCGGCGGAAGCACCATCAGCCAGCAACTGGCCAAAAATCTATATTTAAATCCTGATAAAAACCCTTTGCGCAAGTTCAAAGAGGCTATCTTGACCTGGCGGATCGAAAGAAATCTTTCCAAAAAAAGGATCATCGAATTATATTTAAATGTCGTGGAATGGGGGGAGGGGATCTTCGGCATCGAGGCCGCTTCCCGCCATTATTACGGAAAATCAGCCCAGGCCCTCGGGCCGGAAGAAGCGGCGCGCCTGGCCGTAGTCCTGCCCAACCCAAGAAAATTAAATCCGGTCGGAAATTCCCGGTATGTGGCCAAGCGGGCTGAAATCATATACAACATTATGGTCAGGCGGAGAATCGTTATTCCGGCCTTCGAAGAGGTCATGGCTCCGGAAGAAGCGGCGGCCAGAGCGGATTCAAAGGAAGTAAAAGGGGATCAAGCCCCGGCCTCTTTAAGCGTTGAGCAGTCAAAAAGGCCGGGAGAAGAAGAAAGGGATGAAGTGAAGAATTAGGACGTTGATTTTCGCCGATACCCGCAGGTTCAAGAAATAAGCTGAAAGCTCAAAGCGAAAACCCGCACTCTGCAACTTGCATCTTGAAACTTGAAACTTTTTTTCAAATTAAATCTTGGCAATCCGCACGATCGGCGAAAATCTGCCGATCCGAGTCGATCTAAGTCCCAAATGCAAATTTTTTCCTATCCATTCAGGGAAGACAGCGGCAACCCAAGATCCTTAGCCACATTTTCACAGATAACCTGCCCCAGGCAAACGTTCACCCCTTTAGCTAAGGCCGTATTTTCATTGGTTGCTTTGGGAAAACCTTTATTGGCCAATTCCAGGGCATAGGGCAGGGTGACATTGGTCAGGGCAAAGGTCGAGGTCCGAGCTACGGCGGCCGGCATATTGGTCACGCCATAGTGGATCACCCCATCCACTAAATAAATGGGGTTTTCGTGGGTTGTGGGACATGTCGTTTCGCAACAGCCTCCCTGGTCGACCGAGACGTCGACCACCACGGTGCCTTTTTTCATAGTACTGATCATTTGCCGGGATACCAACTTGGGTGTTTTGGCGCCAGGAATCAATACCGCTCCAATTAATAAATGGGCGTCTCTAACCGATTCGGTTATGTTGTAATAATTGGACATAAGGGTATTGATACGGGTTCCGAAGATATCATCCAGATAGGTGAGTCGGTGCGGGTTATTGTCTAAAATGGTCACATAGGCTCCCAGGCCGATGGCGATCTTGGCTGCATTGGCTCCCACCGTGCCGGCTCCCAGGATGGTCACCTTTCCCCGAGCCACCCCGGGGACTCCGCCCAAGAGGACCCCCCGTCCCCCGAATTCCTTTTCAAGATAGTGGGCGCCTACTTGGACGGCCATACGGCCGGCCACCACACTCATGGGGGTGAGCAGGGGCAGGGAGCCGTCGACAAGTTGAATGGTTTCATAAGCCACCCCAATGATTTTTCTGTCCAAAAGGGCCTGGGTCAGTTCCGGGGCCGGGGCCAGGTGCAGGTAGGCAAAAAGGATCTGACCTTCCCGAAGCAGAGGGAATTCAGCGGCCAAGGGTTCCTTGACCTTAATGATCATCTCCGACTGTTGATAGATTTCGACCGCTGAAGGGAGGATCCGCGCCCCGGCTTGAATGAATTCATCATCCGAAATCCCGCTTCCTACCCCGGCCCCGGATTGGATATAAATCGTATGTCCAAATCGGACCATGGCCCGGACCCCGGCCGGGACCAAGCCGACCCGATACTCGTGATTCTTGATTTCCGTGGGAACGCCGATGATCATAGGGTCTCCTCAGGTTTTTAAATTAGGACGCAGATTTTCGCTGATATCCGCAGATAACTAATACTCTAATACTACAGCGTATTTTTTGCTAAATGCGTCTCCATAAAGGAGGCTGTAGTACTAAATTGCAAATTCCAAAAATGTCGCGATCCTTATTTCTTCCCTTCCTTAATCTGCTTCAGAACTTGCTCCAAATCTTTTAAAGCCTGGCCGTAGGCCGCCCAGTTTTCCTGCTTTAAGGCATTACGGGCCTTTTGATAGTTCTGCCAGGCCAGATCTCCCAGGGATTGGGTGGGTTGGGCTTTCCCGGCCGGCGCTGGAACCGGCTGGTCGGATGGTTCATCCCGGGTCTTTTTTATCTCCTGTCCAAAAATCCGGTTCAGGGATTTTTCCAGGGTCTCCTCCATGGCGATCTGGTTTTCATAGGCTACGATGACCCGTTTCAGTTCCGGGATCTGTCCGCTCTCGGCCTTGATATATAAGGGCTGGACGTAAATCAGAGAGCCCTCGATGGGGATGACCAGAAGGGTCCCCAAAGTCACTTTGGAACCCCGTTGATCCCACAAAGAGAGCTGCCGGGAAATTTCCGGATCCTGATTGATGCGGGATTCTCTCTGTTTGGGCCCATAAACCAGCCGCTGTTTAGGAAAACGATAGACCACAAATTTGCCGTAATCCGGGAAATCACATTTGACCGCCATCCAGGCCGCCAGGTTGTCTTTTTTCTGGGGCGTAAAGGGGATCATGAGAAGAAATTCTTCTTTCTTTTCCCCCGGGAGACGCATGATTGTATAGTAAGGTTCCATATCCTTCTTGGCTGATTGCAGATTTCCCGGGATTTCCCAGAGATCTTCCCGATTATAAAAGGTCTGGGGATTCATCATGTGATAGGTAGCGTAGATGGAAGCCTGAATATTAAAAAGATAGTGGGGATAACGTAAATGGGTTTTCAGATCCGGATCCATGGCGGTCAGCGGTTTAAGAAGATTCGGGAAAATACGGCCGTAAGCCTGGGCCAGAGGATCTTTTTCGTCCTTAATATACAGTTGGACCGAGCCTTCATAGGCATCGACCACTGCCACTACGGAATTGCGGATATAATTCCCCAGTTTTTTTATAGGACGGGAATAAGGGAAATAAGAGGACTGGGTATAGGCATCCAGAATCCAATAAAGCCGGCCGCCGGAAATCACCATATAGGGATCCCGGTCAACCATGAGAAATGGGGCCAGTTTTTGAACCCGGGTTCGAATCGACCGATCAAAGAGGATGCGGCTTTGCGGGGTGATATCCGAGGAAAGCAGGATTTTCATAGCCCCGAAACGGATGGACCACAAGGCCTTACTAATGGCCCCCCCGATGGGGATCCCGCCTTTCCCCTGATAACTGGCAAAGACATTTTGTTCCCCGGAGGGATAATTAAATTCTTTTTGACGTGTATTGACAACGATATATTCGTTTTCAATTTCTCCGAAATAGATCTCCGACTGGGTTACCTTGAGGTTGCTCTTGGAAACCGGGGGGATATCCTGGATGAGCAGGGCCGGCAGCCCCTCGGGGGTTACCTGATTGACCACCCCGAGGGTCAGGCCATAGCCATGGGTATAAATCAAATGTTCATTAATCCAACCTTTGCTGGGCAGATCCACATAGGAAAGCTCGCGGGGAGAAAGGAGGACCTGTCGATATTCGTTGTTCAGGAAATAACGGTCATTATCCACTGAATGAAATTTATAATAGGTCCGGATCTCCTGGATCTGGCTGAAGGTTTCGAGTAAAGGGTGGTGGTCCCAGAGGCGTATATTTTTTACGGTCAGGTTGTTGGCATTTATCAAAGCCGGAGTCAGGGTGCTTTCGGCCGCCAGGGGGCGTTCTTCCACCTGGCTGAGGCCGTATCCCTGGAGGGTCCCCTGGATATACCGGGAAAGATAGGGCGATTCCATTTGTATTTCGTTGGGCGTAACGATAAAACGCTGGATAAACCCAGGCAGCAAGTAAATTCCGATGAAATAAGCGCCTATAAATAAGACCAGGATCCCATAAATCCAACGCCCCCTAGGCTTGAAAGACTGAACCAGAAAAAGCAGACCGGTCAAAAGGGAGATGAATATCATCAGACCCAGGATCGGGATGAGATATTTTTGATCCACATAGCCGGGACCAAAGACCACCCCCCGGCCGGCAAAAAGGAGATCAAATCGGGAGAGGAAAAAATAGTAGGCCAGATATAAAAAAAGGACTCCAAAGACGGCGAAAAGATACTTTTTTACCCAGGGTTTCAGGGTTACTCCCCGGGGACTGAGCTGGAATTGGAACCTGAAAACAATTATGGCCAGGCCGGATAGAAGGGATAAAAACCACAACCCCCCGAACCAACTGCTCAGATATTGTAAAAAAGGGAGTTTAAACAAATAAAAAGAAAGGTCACGGTTGAAAACAGGGTCCGATTGTCCGATGGGAATGGCATTGAGAAAGAGTTGGAAGGATTCCCATTGTCCGCCGGCCCCCAGACCGAGGAAGATCCCGATCAGGATGGCCACCGGCTTTAAGAAGGCGATCAGACGCCCTTCCAGCCAGGACGGCAGGTTTAATGGAAAGGTTTCCGTATTAACCGGATAGGGGGTATGAGCCATTCGAAAGACCAGACGGCCGTTTAAATAAAAAAGGATGGCGGAAAGAAGACCGATGCTGATTCCCAACCGGAATTTATAATTGATGAGTCCCAGGAAGACCGAGGTAAATCCCAGTGATTTGAACCAGAGCCATTCGGTGTAGAACCCCAGGAGACTGGACCCGATCACGAAAAGGACTAATAAAAACAGTCCAATAGTCAAGAGAGGTCGTTTTAAAAGGGCCATCTTTCCTCCATATTTTTTTATGTTAAAATCAAGCCGTCAGACTAATAACTTACTGAATAAACCAACGATTGTCAATCTATTCCGAATTGGTATATAATGAATCCGGGAAAGTATTAAGCCCTCATGCCCCTGGGGGCGCCACGAAGCATGAAAAAGGATTCAAGGGGTCCAGGGGCCAAGGATTCAAGTGAAAGGCTTGGAATTTAAAACCTGCGGTTCCCCGGAGAGGAACCTTTTCTATAACTCGACGAATCGGCTCCCAAAAGGGAGCCTCTTCGGAAGCTCGGCGGAGCCGAGCGGGCCGAGCGGCTGAACCCTCGAATCCTGTCCCGCCTTTTGCGGGATTGAACCCTATTTTCGAACTAAACAGGAGGCTTAGAAATGTATCTATTTAAACAAATCAAGGTTGCCAAGGATGCTATTTGGATCGGCAGACCCAAGAATGAAGATTTAGACAGTCTTTTTCAACAGGGGTACCAGAAAATTTTGGACATTATGCCCTCGGCTCTGAAGGATAAAGGGCTGGCTCGGCGGGCCCGGGGGGCTGGAATGGGTTATCATCATATCCCGGTGGAAGCCTGTGATCAGGATAGCTGCCATATAGAAGCCGAGTGGGTACCCCGCTTTTTCCGCTTTATGAAGCGTTCGTGTCAAGGCCCGATAATCATCAACACGGATGATGAAACATTAGGGGTCAGTCTGCTGGTGCTGGCCAATTATTTTTTGGAAGGAAAGCCTTATCAAGAGGTTATCCGCTCCGTAGAAGAGATGGGAATCTTGTTAAAAGGCAGGAGAGATATCAAGAGGTTCCTGCGTGATTTTTATAAGAAGTACCCGAACAAACAACTCCAATAATCCCAATGATATAATAGGGGTACAGGGAACCGGTAGGAAAAAAATACTGTCAGAAACCTTTAAAAATAAGGGTATCGCCCGATTTAAATTTTTTTGGATTCGGTGTTAAAATTAAAATATTAGGAATGACAGAAGGTCTTGTTACGGGTCCATCAAAAATAATTGAACTGGATGAAAGGTGGTGATGCGGATCTGAAATAAGGATTTCTCGTCAGGAAGGATAACTTATATTTTTTTTGAGGTTTAGGCTCTTAACGCACCCACCTAAAATAGGAGATTGGATATGAAGATGAATATCGGTCTGGCCAAGGAAGGGGTTGAGGAACGTCTAAAAAACCGGGGGGTTTCCCGCCGGGAATTTCTTAAATTTTGTGGAAGTATTGCCGTCATTATGGGTCTTGATGCCTCCTATGCACCCAAGATCGCTGAAGCCCTGACTGCTAAAAAAAGACCTTCTGTAGTCTACCTGAGCAATGCCGAGTGTACGGGTTGTTCGGAAGCCCTGCTCAGGACAATGCAACCTTATATTGACGAGTTGATTCTGGATACCATTTCTCTGGATTACCAGGAAAATCTCATGGCCGGCGCCGGAAGCGCCGTTGAAGCCGCCCTGCACCAGGCGATTAAATCCCCGGAAGGTTATATCTGTGTTATCGAGGGGGCAATTCCTACCAAAAACAATGGCCTCTATGGGAAGGTGGCCGGCAAGACCATGTTGCAGATTTGCAGCACTATAGCTCCCAAGGCTAAAGCGGTTATTTCCATGGGGGCCTGTGCCTCCTTTGGCGGCATTCAGGCCGCCAAGCCCAATCCGACCGGGGCCAAAGGGGTTAATGCCGCCCTGAAGCATCTAAAGGTAAAGGCCATCAACGTTCCCGGTTGCCCCCCCAATCCTCATAATTTTGTCGGGACCGTCGTCCATTATCTGACCAAAGGGGTCCCTAAACTGGACGCCAATAATCGCCCCGTTATATTTTACGGTGAGACCGTCCATGACCAGTGTCCCCGCCGAAAACATTTTGAAAAAGAAGAATTCGCTCCCTCCTTCGGATCCGAAGAAGCCAGGAAAGGCTGGTGCCTCTATAAACTGGGCTGCAAAGGACCGGATACCTTTAATAACTGTCCCAAGATAAAATTTAACCAGACCAACTTCCCCATGCAGGCCGGACACCCCTGCCTCGGATGCAGCGAACCGGACTTTTGGGACAAGATGAGCCCATTTTATGAAGCAGGCTGAAAAAAAACTTTCACGACCCTGGTTAAGAATTTTATCCCTTGAGAAGGAGGAAAATTATGTCTGCCACTAGTCCCCAAGCAACTCCCAAAAGTAATTACAGCGGATCGATCGTCCTCGATCCGATTACCCGGATAGAGGGCCACCTGCGTATAGAAGTGGAAGTTAAAAATGGTAAGGTACACAATGCCTGGTCCAGCGCCCAGCTCTTTCGGGGCCTGGAAATAATCCTGAAGGGCAGGGACCCCCGGGATGCCCAGCACTTCACCCAGCGGGCCTGCGGGGTCTGTACCTATGTGCATGCCCTGGCGGCCACCCGTTGTGTGGATAACGCCGTAGGGGTCAAGATTCCCGAAAATGCCCGCCTGATAAGAAATCTGGTTATGGCCTGTCAATTCATGCACGATCACATCGTCCATTTTTATCACCTTCATGCCCTGGATTGGGTGGATGTAACCAGCGCCTTGAAAGCCGATCCGGCCAAGGCGGCCAAAATTGCCAATGACATTTCTCCGAACCGGAGAACCCAGACAGCCGACCTCAAAGCCGTCCAGGACAAACTCAAGGCCTTTGTGGACAACGGCCAATTAGGGATCTTCGCCAACGCCTATTTCCTGGGCGGTCATCCGGCGTACTATCTGCCCCCGGAAGTCAATCTCGTCGCCACGGCCCATTATCTGGAAGCCCTGCGCCTCCAGGTCAAGGCGGCCCGGGCCATGGCTATCTTCGGAGCCAAGAATCCCCATACCCAGTTTACCGTCGTCGGTGGAGTGACTTGTTATGAGGCCTTGAGTCCCGAACGGATAGCCGAGTTTATGGGCCTTTATAAAGAAACCAAGCAATTTATTGATGAAGTCTATATCCCGGACCTTTTGGCCGTGGCTTCCTATTACAAGGATTGGGCCGGGATCGGCGGCTGCACCAATTTCCTCAGTTTCGGAGAATTTCCGGAAGAAGAAACCAATCTGGAAAGCCGCTGGTTTCCTCCCGGGATCATCATGAAACGGGAACTCGGAAATGTCCAAAAGTTTGACCCCCAGGCCATCTATGAGCATGTGAGCCATAGCTGGTACGCCGGCAGCAAGGCCCTGAAGCCCATGAATGGAGTCACCGTACCTAAATACACCAGGCTGGAGGACAAACAGCGCTATTCCTGGATGAAGGCCCCCCGTTATCAAGGAAAAGCCATGGAAACAGGACCGCTGGCTGCTGTCTTGATGGCCTATGCCAAAGGTCAGAAAGAATGCAAGGGGTTGGTCGATCTGGCCTTAAAGCACCTCGGGGTTGGACCGGAGGCCCTTTTCTCAACCCTCGGGAGGACCGCTGCCCGAGGTATCGAATGTGCCGCCATAGCCGCTAGGGTGGAAAGCTGGATCAATCAATTGAGTGAAAATCTTAAAAAAGGCGATGGCAAGATCTACGAAGAGTGGAAAATGCCTAATGAGGGCAAAGGGGTCGGGTTTGTTAACGCCCCCCGAGGGGCCTTGAGCCACTGGATGACTATGAAGAAGGGGAAAATCGAAAACTACCAACTGGTCGTTCCCTCTACCTGGAACCTGGGACCCCGTTGCGGGGGCGGACAGTTAGGGCCAGTGGAAGAGGCATTGATCGGCACACCAGTAGCGGACCCGAAGCGTCCGGTAGAGGTCTTGCGTACCGTCCATTCCTTTGATCCCTGCATTGCCTGCGGAGTCCATATTATCGATCCGCAGACCAATGAGATGTATGCCTTCAAGGTGTTATAACACGTTGCGCGTTACGGGTTTATGTAAGATCCTGATACGCAATAGGCACCAGTAACGAGTAACCTGCAACCAGCAACAGGGAATTTTTATGAGTAACAGCACCGGTAAAAAAATCCTGGTCCTGGGGGTCGGGAATATACTCCTGCGGGATGAAGGCGTCGGGGTCCGGGTAGTGGAAAGGCTTCTGGAGCACTATACCTTTCCGCAACAGGTGACCCTTATGGATGGCGGTATCCTGGGGCTCAAACTGATGGATTATATCATCGCCTCCGATTATTTAATTGTTATCGATGCGGTATTAAACGGCGGAAATCCGGGGATCCTTTATCGCCTGACCGGGGATCAGATCCGTAAAAGCCTGGCTTTTAAGAACTCATTGCATCAAACGGACCTTGTAGAAACGCTGGTCTGTTGTGAACTGGTGGGTAAGCGCCCGGAAACGGTGGTTATCGGCATTGAACCAAAGGATTACTCTCCCTGGTCCGACGAATTGACTCCGGTTATCCGAGATAGACTCCCGGACATGGTCCAAAAAGTGCTGCAGGAGATTGAAGTGGCGGGCGGTGAACCCGTTATTCTAAGCTCTCTGGCCCCTAAAAGACCGCCACAGAAGATGAAAAATTTTTAAGGCGATGGGCAATAGGCGATGGGCAAAGTGCAGGATTTAAGGTTTTTCCCCTTGCAACTTGAAACTTGCATCTTGCAACTCTATTCTTTGACTGACCCCCGACCCCTGATCCCTGGCCCCTATTTTCTTACAAACGTCTATCATGAACCTCATTCAACCCGTCGACCGTAATTTATCAAAAATTCCACCCTTTCATGACGCCCATATCCATTTCATGGTTGATGGGCGTCAGACCACCCTTGATGATTGGCTGCCTTTGTGCACTCAATATTTATCCAGAGGCATTCTTTCCATTCAGGATATGGGTCATAAAAGCGGTCTTGGTCTGGAAGTCAAAAAAATAAAAGGCAAGCCCAAAGAGCCTTTCTTAAAGATTCAAACCGCTGGCTTCGCCCTTTATAAAAAAGGGACCTATGGGCAATTTTTAGGAAAAGGGGTCTCGGGCAGAAAGGAGATAGCAGCGGCCATCCGGAACCTGGCAGAGACCGGTGCCGATTTTATCAAGATCATCAATTCAGGCATCGTCTCTTTCCTGGAGAAAAACCCCGTTAGTGGCGGGGGCTTCTCTTCGGAAGAATGGAAGGTCATTCAGGAGGAAGCTGGCCGATACCGGTTAAAAATATTCTGCCATGCCAATGGAGGCCCGGCCATCGGACAGGCCATCCACGGGGGGGCTGCATCGATTGAACATGGTTTTTTCATTTCCAGGGAGACCCTTCATGAAATGGTCGAAAAAAGAGTTTCCTGGACCCCTACAGTGAATGCCCTTCTGAGTATAAGAGCTTTCCTGACTGGAAAAGAGCAAAGGCAGCTTGACCAGGTAGTCGAGAATCACCTGAAGGCCGTTTATTATGCCGCCGAGGCGGGGGTGCAGTTGCGGGTGGGGACCGATAGCGGTTCCAAAGGGGTTGCAACCGGAGAATCTTTCTTCAAAGAACTCCGGCTTTTTAAAAAGGCCGGATTATCTTTAGGGCAAATACTATCTGCCGCCTGCCTCGATCCTGAAGAGATTGAGCCGGGGAATTACCTCTTGGTAAATAAAAATTTCATCGACCAGGGAAGGGTGGAAGCGGTTATTGGTAGTCGCCACGAGGCCTGAAAAAACGAATTTCGAATGTCGAATAACGAATACTGAATGTCGAAGGAGGCGAAAAAAACTTCATAATTCGAAATTCGGTTTTTCTTATTAAATGCGCATGCCCTACCGGGTCACCACGAAGAAGATTTTCCCGATTTTTCTTTACCTATAGCCTCGTGCCTATAGCCTATAGCCCGTATTTTCTATTTTCTCACTAACCCGTTATCCCTAATTCGTTTAATTTGTTGTTCAGGGTGTTCCGATGAACATCTAATATTTTTGCTGCTTCTTTTCTGTTAAAATTTACTTTTTCAAGTACTTCGAGGATATACTTTTTTTCAAAAGCATTCACGGCGTCTTTCAGCCCCAGATTTTTGGGACTCTCTTTTTTTGAATAGTTTAAAATCGCAATATCTCTGAGCGTAATAACGGGATCCTTGATAATGGTGGTTAATCTTTCAACCAGATTCTTAAGTTCTCTGACATTTCCCGGCCAATCATAGTTTTTTAAGGCCTCTAAAGCCTCGGGAGAAATCTTTTGGGGTGGTTTTCCCGTTTTCTTGGCCTGTATTTCAAAAAAATGATTGATCAGTAAAACGATATCCATTGTTTTCTCTCTTAATGGAGGGAGCGCGATCGGTAATACATTTAACCGGTAAAAGAGATCTTCTCGAAATTCCTCTTTTTCGATCAAAAGGGGAAGATCCTTATTGGAAGCTGCAATAAACCGCACATCCAGCTTAATGACCTTGCTGCTGCCTAATCTTTCAAATTCCTTTTCCTGAATAATTCTTAGAAGTTTGCCCTGCATAGCAATATTGAGCGAATCGATGTCATCCAGAAAGGCCGTCCCTTTATCAGCGATTTCCAGCTTGCCCATCACGGTTGTGGTCGCACCGGTAAATGCCCCTTTTTGGTACCCAAAAATTTCACTTTCCATAAGGGTCGACGGTATAGCCGCACAATTAATGACTACAAAGGGTTGGTCTTTACGCTGACTTCGATTATGGATGGCTCTGGCAACCAGTTCCTTTCCCGTGCCGCTTTCGCCTTGAATGAGTACGGTTCCATCGGTTTGAGAAATCATGGAAATCGTATCAAAGACCTTGATCATTTTGGGATCCTGGCCGATCATTTTTTCAAAAAATTGATATCGTCCCAACTCATTTTTAAGATAAATTACTTTTTTTATAAGATCGTGTTTTTCAATGGCCCGTTTGATGACCTTTAGTACTTCATCCACATCGAAGGGTTTGACGATATAATCATAAGCCCCCAGTCTGATTGCCTTTATGGCTGTTTGAATATCTTTAACGGCTGTGATCATAATAATTTCCATATTGGAGTCTAATTCTTTGAATTTCTCCAAGAGGTCTAAACCATTTATGTCGGGTAAAAGGATATCCAATAAGATCAGGTCAACGGCATTTTTATTAAAAAGATCCAGTGCTTCGGTTCCAGTGGCTGCAAGGTAGACTTTGTGTTCATCTTTTAAAACCATTTTAAAAGATTGAAGGACCCCATATTCATCATCAACCACTAAAATAGCCGCCCTATTACACATCCGGATCTCCCCCTTTTCCTCTAAAAAGATTCGTTTTATTTTTTTCTAAAAAGTAATGGGACTTCAGTAATAAATCAAGAAAAAAAATGCCCAAGATTTTGTGCAAGAATGCCCAAGATTTTGTGCAAAACTAAGAGAAGGGATTAAGCTTTATATTATTTAACTAATTGTAATATAAAACTATTCTTTGTTTTAATTTCATCCTGGTACCCTGGCATATTTATTGCCTTCCTATAGACAGATTTTAAATCTGGAGGGCCTCTTTATGCATTTAAATCTTAGCTCCTTTCTTCAATGGAAGATAAATATCCATTTATATCGGAAGCTGGGTTGGCGACTGGCCTTGGTTTATATCATGATCCTGGGGAGGTTTTACTTTCTCTTTAAACGAAAAGAAAAGAAGAAGATCGAAGGGGCCATCAAAACCGTTTTTGGTAGTCAAAAAGGTCCCCATGAAATTAAAATGATTGTCAAGGGAGTTTTGCGCGGTATATTGTGGCATTATTTTGAAAAAATTTATAATGTCTATACGCCGGTCGAGCGTTTGAAAAATTTTTTTGATCACCATATACAACCTGAAGGGATTGGTGCTATAGAGCAGGGGATAGCCCGTGGAAAGGGAGTACTCATGGTGACCAGCCATTTTGGAGGGATCGAGTACATTCCAAAGTATTTGGCAACCCGGAATTTTCCGGTTACCATCCTGGCAAAATTTTCTTCGGAACATCTTCGCAATATCTCCCTGGAACAGGCCGGCCAGTTGGCAATCAATCTTATTGATCCAACTATTTGTCCGAACATCATTAAAATGATGTTAGATAACTTGAGAAAGAACAGGATCGTAATCACCCAGTGTGATGAGATAGAGGAATGGAGGCCTTCTTTACATGAAGAAGTATTTTTTTTAGGAAAGCGCATCCATTTGGACAAAACGATCAATACCTTATTAAAAAGAGGCGATACGACCCTTGTTTTTGCACTGATGCACAGAGTCGATCACCACGGCTACCAATTTGTCGCCCATTCACGGGATGAAATCCTTGGTGCCTTTGAACCGTCAGCCAATAGGACCGTTGGAGAGTTGGTCTTAAGATACCTTGAGCAATATATTTACCATCATCCTGAAGAATGGTACCAGTGGAAGAAGGTTCCCGAAATTAAGACAGCCAGGGGAACGGCTGTTCCTGCGGGGGATATAAAATCTCCGGCTTGGATGCGGCCAGCCCTTGAAGGAATTCCTCAATAATTAGTTCGAAAATAGGGTTCAAGGATTCCAGGATTCGAGGGTTCAGCCGCTCGGCCCGCTCGGCTCCGCCGAGCTTCCGAAGAGGCTCCCTTTTGGGAGCCGATTCGTCGAGCTATAGAAAAGGTGCCCCTCCGGGGAACCGCAGGTTTTAAATTCCAAGCCTTTCACTTGAATCCTTGGCCCCTGGACCCCTTGAATCCTTTTTCATGATTCGTCGCGCCCCCTGGGCATGAGAGTTTAATATGGATGTATTGATTATTGCCGGAATATCCAAAAGCAGCGGAAGCCAATATGGTGTTGGACAACAGGTTGTCCTGGATGGGAAGGTGATGAGTTACACCAACTTACAAAAAACCTTTGGTGTCAACTCACCGAATAACGCATCCAATTACAATACACCCTATTTGGCGGGAATCTATTTATACAATTATCTTTCTCGGCGTGGCATTAATTGTGGACTGATCAATTTTTTGGATATTGAGATAGACTCATTTATTAAATTTATTAAACAATCTCCGAAAGTTATTGCCCTTTCTTCCACCTTCTTGACCAGTATTCAATTAGTCAAAAAAGTTACCCAACTGATACGCCGGTATGCCCCGGATATTAAAATTATTCTGGGAGGCCCTCTGGTCTATAATAGTTATTTGTTATATCAGTTAAGGAACAGTAATTATGACACCGCTTCTTGTCGGCAGGATTATTTTTTTTTAAATACGGAAGAGTTTTATCACCAGGATATTGACTTGTTTGTCATAGAGGAGCAGGGCGAGGAAACTCTGAGACAAATCGTTTGGGCAATAAAAAATTGCCGGGATTATAAAGAGATACCGAACCTGGCCTACTATCAGAACAATCAATTACACTTTACCGCCAGAAAGGCTGAGCATAATGATTTCGCAGAAGATTTAGTTCATTGGGATGAAATTCCGGAAGAGTTCGTTTATCCCATCTTCCCCATGAGAGGCTCACGGGGTTGTCCTTATAGATGTCGGTATTGCAATTTTTCTCCCAATCGACTCTTTCAGCTCAAAAGTCCGGAAATTTTAGGGCAGGAAATCGCAGCGTTAGTCAAAACGGGCCGGGCAAAAATGATTCGATTTACCGATGATAATCTTTTTTTGACCCGAAAACAGGTAGAACAATATTGCCGAAAGATTATTGCGGTTGGCAAGGGCATAAGATGGTCATCCTTTATACGGGCCAACTCCATCTCCAAGGAGAATGTTAAATTGATTAGGGATTCCGGGTGTATAGCTACCATGATCGGCATGGAATCCGGGAATAAAAACATTTTAAAGGAAATGAATAAAGAGGATACGCCGGAGCATTATCTGGAAGCCATAGCGTTATTGAACGCACAGGGCATTTCCACTCAACTCAGCTTTCTTATCGGTTTTCCAGGTGAAACACCTCAGACCATAGAAGACACCGTCAGCCTGATCAATCAATTTCCTTATCAAGGACCTGCCCTTAACGAAGTGTCCATATTTCCTTTTGGATTGGCTCCATTGTCTCCGATATACAGCCCCGAATACAGGGAAAAATATCATTTGAGCGGGTATATGATGGATTGGTCACATGGCACCATGAATTCAGAGGAGGCTAAAAAATATGCCGGAGAACTTTTTGTCCGGTTAAAGCATGTCCATGGCCATTATGGTATTGAAGAATTGATTCTGTTGAATATAACGAAGCTGAAAAAATTAGCAGAACTCCGTTCTCAAATTCGCCGGGCTGAAATGACAAGGAACTCCACACCGATGAATGAACCGCTCTGGAAAGAACTGAAAGAAGTAGTGCTTTCAGATTAACTGGTTTAAGGAATTATACATTGATCTTATTCATTGAACCCATTTCGAAAAATATCGGGATGTACGTGCCGGCTTATCCCTTACCCATTATGGAGATCGGAAGCTTTGTAAGATCCAATCTCCCTTCTATTGATATCGAAATCATTTCTCTTCCTATGGATTATGGTCTGCCCCTTACCCAGGAAGGGAAGGAAAAAATTTACCGGGACCTTTTAAAGGATATTTCCGATTTGAAACCTAAAGGAATAGGTATATCCTGTACTGCCATCGCCCAGGCCGAAGAGGTTATCTATCTAAGTGAAATTATTAAATCTTGTGATCCGGACCTTTTTATTTTTTTAGGGGGTTATTTCCCGACGATCTATTTTGAAGAAATATTTTCCAGGACATCGGCCATTGATCTCATTGTGGTGGGGGAGGGCGAGCTACCTACTCTGGCCCTGGTCAATCTGTTGGAAAAGGGAATAAATCCGTGGGAGGAAGAAATTTCTAATTTGGCCTGGAAGAAAAATGGAAGGATTTATAAAACCAAACCCGGCCCGAGATTTAATCTTGGTCAGAAGGCCTTGCTTAACTTGGATTTATTGAAATTCCCCAAAGCTTACGATGTGTTGCCGTATGCCTTCAGCCGAGGGTGCTCTTTTCAATGTAATTTCTGTTTGGAGGAGTTTATCAGACCCCTCAGACAGGAAGTGCCCCAGACCATTGTTCGAGAAGATTTAAGGCGCTTAGCGCATCAAAGCGATGCCCATACCTTACTTATTGGCGATGCCCTCTTTAAATCCTTTAACCTGTTCCCATTGATCAGGTCTTTAGGGCTTATGATTAATTTTGAAACGCGTTGCGATATTTTGGATCCGGCCATTATCCCTCAATTTAAAGAGGTTTGCGGCGCCCTGGCCCTTGGATTTGAATCCGCAAGTTATAATACCCTGAGACGTATGAACAAGGTCAGAGATCGTTCCCATTATCAGAAATATATTGCCAATATGCGCATTATATTTCAAAAGGCGGTAGAAAATGAGATACCTCTATTGGTTTTCATGATTGCCGGCTATCCCGGGGATACTGAAGAGGACTTAATAGAGAGTCTTGATTTTGTAAGAACCTTGTCCAGAGACCAATCCTCCGGTGGATATGTCTTTAAAATCGGCGAGTGTCATGTTTATCCTAAAACGAAAACTTATGATCTGGCTTTATCCTTGCCAAACGTTATTTTCGACAATGATGGGGTTTTTGGACAAAATGTAGTCCGGCAATCCTCGAAGGATTTATCTTTTGAAACCATTTTGAAATATACCGAGTCCATATTTAATCTCTCCCATTTCACGCCCAAACTGCAGAAGGCCATTATGAATATAATGCCTTTTTTTAGATTACCCGGTGAAGCATTGGCGGATGCAATGATCCCGGATAGGTGTTATCAGAAAAATAGCAGGGACCTATTAAATGTCCAGGGACCGGCGCTTGCAAAATTCAGAGAACGGATTCCTGATCTTACTGAAAAATATAAAAAGGGGATGTCCGGCCAAAGAAGCAGCCGCAGCTTACTCCTCTAATCCTGAAAGCGTATCGAAATTTAATGAAAAAAGAGGTCAATTGTATAAATATCAAGGCGGTTCTTGACTACGTCAAGGAATTTAACCCGGAAGGGTTTCCGGCCCTTTTGAGCCATCTGGATACTGAAATCGACACGCTTCCAAATCCCGAAGAATTTTTACGAGATCACAATAATTGGATCTCTTGCGGTATCGCCTCGGAAATTTATAAAAGAGCCAAAATAATACTGAAGGATGAGATGGCCGCCTTTAAAATAGCCCAATATGCCGTTGAAAAAACTTCCTTAGGATATGCCTACCGGATCATTGTAAAAGCTTTTTGGTCTAATAAAAAAGCCATCAAACACATCCAAAGAATTAACGATAAATGGAACAGGAACAAGAGGGTTGAGGTTGTAGAAAATCAACGAAACAGAGCCATTGTTCGATTACATTGGAACCCGCAGATGGAGGTTTCCAAAGATTTATGTTTATACAATCAGGGCGCTTATATTTTCATGGCAACGATATGGGGAGGTATGCCGATTTCCCTTAAGGAAAAGTGTTGTTATTTTGAGGGGGCCCCCTATTGTGAATACCATTTAAGCTGGCCCTTAAGAAATAAATTTCACGAGGTCCTTTCCAGGATTTTTTCCTCCAGATCGATCATTATGGAAACCATCAAGGAAATGGAGGAAGACAAGAAAGTTATCGAGGAAAAATACGAAGAGGTCAATCGATTGAATCTTGAGCTTAATTATAAAATTAAGCAGCTTATCGCCATACAGGAAACCGGAAAGGCCATCCTGTCCGTTTTGGACCTCAATCAATTGCTATCGGTTATCATGAATATTCTGTCCAATGTCTGTCAGATCCATCGGGCCTTGATTATGGTGGTCAATGAGGAAGAGGGATGCCTCGAATATCTCTACGCGGTGGGCTTCCCTGGAGAAATCCCGAAGGCCGTCAGTACTTACAGGGTTCCACTGACCCGGGTCAGTAACATCCTGGTGCGGGTAACCAATACAGGCAAATCGGAATATGTTCCTGAAGTCAAGAATTCTTTATTAAACAGAGAAAATATTGTCTTAATCCATGGGAAGCCCAGTTCGATCTATGTGGTCCCGTTGATAACCCGATCTAAGGTTATCGGGGTGATCGTTACCGATTCCGTAGATGGCCAGGGCATTCCAAGCGTCATCAGGGAAACCTTGGAGGTTTTTGCCCCCCAGATCGCCATTGCCATCGAAAATGCCCGATTATATAGCAGGCTCCAAGCCCAGATGGAAGAGTTGAAGAAATCGCAGGACCTGCTCAGCCGGGCGGATAAACTCTCTTTTTTTGGTAATCTGGCGGCCAGACTGGCCCATGAGATCAAAAATCCACTGGTGGCCATAAGAACTTTTCTTCAGATGTTCCCCCAAAAGTATGACGATGAAGAGTTTAGAAATGATTTCCACAAAATTGCCCTGGAAGAGACCAATCGGGTCAATAATTTGCTTACCGAGCTCCTCGATCTGGCCAAAACCAGGGAATCCCACTATGAGTTGACCGATCTCCATGGGTTGATTGAAAAAATGATCCTTTTGATCTCACCCCAGTCCAAGGGTAAGCATATCGAGATTGTCAAAATTTTTCATCCTCATATCGGACTGGTATGGATGGATCCGGAAAAAATAAAACAGGTCATATTAAACCTCTTCTTTAATGCCATTGAGTTCACCCCCACTGGAGGAAAAATAGAGATTGAAACGAAAAAAAATACCGAAAAAAGGAAAAATCGAAAGATTTGTATCGTGATTAAGGATAATGGAGCGGGAATCCCCCAGTCTAACATCCATAAAATCTTTGATCCCTATTTTACAACGAAACACAAAAGCAATCATCATAATGGTACGGGCCTTGGTCTATTTATCGCCTATCAAAACATGTTGGACCATCAGGGGTCTATCGACGTGGAAAGCACGGTCAATGAAGGAACGAAATTCACCCTGTTCTTACCCGCCGCACCGCCATCCGAATTTTAATTTTTTGCTATTGGACAACAGTTTATGAAAATTGAACAGGTTAAAACCTATAAGATCTCTCTCCCGTTTCTCATGGATATTTCCCATTCTCTAACCAAAAGCGCTTCAGCCCAAAATATTGTCGTGGAGATGGTCGCCGATGGCGGAAAGATAAAAGGGTACGGGGAAGGCGCACCAAGAGATTACGTCACGGGAGGGTCTCAGCAAGAGGCCATCGAAAACATCCAGCAGATAGTCCGAAATAACCCATTCCCCTGGGAATTGTATGAAGCCTCTCAAATTTGGGACTTCATAGACGGACTTCCCGATAATAAAAGAACCAATCCGGCCATCTGCGCTCTCGAAATGGCTCTGTTAGATGCCCTGGGGAAGGCCCAGGAACGCAATATTATAAAATTTTTCCCTCATGATTTTCTGAGGTCCAAAGTATATTATGGATGCGGTCTTCCTCTGGCTGCCAAAGAAAAACTCACGGCCATGGGCCATCGGATTAAAAAACTGGAAATTAATAAAATCAAGCTTAAAATGGGGGGGATTCTTGAAAAGAATCAAGAGGCCTTTGAAATAATCCACCGGGTATTCGATGGCGATTATGATTTAAAAATTGATGTCAATTGTGCCTGGGGCGATGAACTGGCCTTAAGACATATCCCTCTCCTGAAAAAATACCATGTGCAAGTCGTCGAACAGCCCATGGTTCCGGATGATCCGGCTATTGCCCGATTCGCTGAAGCCATAGGGGATTGGGGGTTACGGTTAATGGCCGATGAATCGGCCTGTACTTATAGCGAGGTGGAAAAGCTTAATCATGAGGGACATTATAATATGATCAATGTCCGATTATCTAAACTGGGGGGATTCAGAAAATCATTAAAGATAATTGAATATTTAAGAAAAACAAACCTTTCTTTTCAAATCGGCTGCCACCTGGGAGAATCGGGCATTCTTTCTGCAGCCGGGAGGATATTAAGCCTGCTTTGCCGGGATTCCCTTTATGATGATGGTTCTTATGATCACCTGTTATTAAAAAAGAATATTACCCAACAACCCGTTTCCTTCGGACTCTATGGTGAAGCAGGGCCTTTAAACGGCCCCGGCCTGGGCGTAGAGATCAGTGAAAAAAATTTAAATCAACTGCGTGTTGCGCCTGTCCTTCTCATCGAACGGTGAAGTGAATCCTAAAAGGCCCCGCGAAGAAGATCCCGTTTCGCCTTCATCAGTTGCTTGCTCAGGCTGACATGATAGATATGGGGATTTTTGAAACGTTTAAATTCGGCACCCAGGTGCTCCAGATTTCGCTGGGTATTTTCCTGTACTTTTTTCAGAGACGGCATATTATAGATCAAACGGCCTTCTTGAAAAATCGGGATCAATAACTCCTGTCTGGAGAATTTGGGAGGATAGACCTTGCTGACATGGGGGATGGTCGGGTGATAGACCCGCAGCGGCTTGGTATCCCAATTTTCTTCTTCCAGAAACATCACGTCCCCGCGCATAAAACCCGAATCGTCAAAAAAACGGACGACCCTTTTTACCCCGGGATTGGTCACCTTTTCCGGGTTGTCAGACAGTTTGATTTTGGGTTGCATCCATCCGTTTTCCTCGATGGCGGTCAACTTATAGACTCCTCCCAGGGCCGGGGTGGAGTATGCGGTTACCAGTTTGGTGCCGACCCCCCAGGAATCAACCCGCCCCCCTTGTTTCTTGATACTTTCGATGATCCATTCGTCCAGATCGCTGGAGGCGAAGATCTTGGTCCCTTCAAATCCTTCCCGGTCTAACATCTTCCGGGCTTCTTTGCTTAAGTAGGCCAGGTCTCCGCTGTCAAGCCGGACCCCCTGTAAATTCCCCTTTCCCTGGGCTTT